>JBGAJT010000150.1:0-8432 GCA_044224785.1 Candidatus Nanopelagicales bacterium
TGCGACGATGACCCGCCGATCGCCCGTGACCGCCGACGAAGCCGCGCGCCTCCTATCGCCGGTCGATCGCCTCGCGATGCCGCTGGGCCCGGGGCAGCCGCGCGCCTTTCTCGCGGCCCTCGGCCGCCGGACCGACTGGCAGGCGCTGACGGTCTTCAGCGCCCTGCTGACCGAGCTCTACCCGCTCTTCGCACAGAAGGGGGTCCACCTGCGCTCGGGCTTCTTCGGCCCCGCCGAGCGCGCCGCCGCGACCACCGCTGCGCCCGCTCGGCTGTGGTCCCCCCCCGACACCCGCCGCCTCGACGCTCACCTCGCCGGCCCCCGCCGCCCCGACCTCCGCGGGGCTCGCGAGCCCGCGGTCCCCCCCCCCCCCCCCCGGCCGCGCCGCAGCCGCACCGCTGAACACGCCGACGCGCATCGCGCCGCGCTCGCGCAGGTGGCGGGTCAGCGCGCGGGTGTCGACGTCGCTGATCCCGACGATCCCCTGGTCGCGGAGGTCGTCGTCGAGGCTGCGCTGCGAGCGCCAGTTCGACGCGACGCGGGAGGGGTCGCGGACGACGTAGCCCGCGACCCAGATGCACCGCGACTCGGCGTCGTCGTCGTTGACGCCGTAGTTGCCGATGTGCGGCGCGGTCTGGACGACGACCTGCCGGTGGTAGGACGGGTCGGTGATCGTCTCCTGGTAGCCGGACATGCCGGTCGTGAAGACGGCCTCGCCGAAGGTCTCGCCGACGGCGCCGTAGGAGCGGCCGCGGAAGACGCGGCCGTCCTCGAGCACGAGCACCGCGGGCTCGGCGTCGAGCAGCGACGTCATGCGGTCACCGCCTCGACGAGCGCGCCGTCGAGCACCGTCGGGCGCCCGCGCAGGAAGGTGGCGACGACGCGCACCGGCAGGGTGCGACCGGCGTAGGGCGTGTTGCGGCTGCGGCTGTTGAGCTCCGCGGCCACGACCTCGCGGCTGGTGTCGGGGTCGACCAGGACGAGGTTGGCGGGCTCGCCCTCCTCGAGCGGCCGGCCGTGGCCCTCGAGCCGGCCGATGCGCGCGGGCGCGTGCGACATGCGGTCGGCGACGCCGGCCCAGTCGAGCAGCCCGGTGCTCACCATCGCCTCGGCGACGACGCCGAGCGCCGTCTCGAGGCCGACCATGCCCATGGCCGCCGCGGCCCACTCGCAGTCCTTGTCCTCGACCGGGTGCGGCGCGTGGTCGGTGGCGACGACGTCGATCGTGCCGTCTGCGAGCGCCTCGCGCAGCGCCTGCACGTCGCGCGCGCTGCGCAACGGCGGGTTCACCTTGTAGACCGGGTCGTAGGACGCGACGAGGTCCTCGGTGAGCAGCAGGTGGTGCGGCGTGACCTCGGCCGTGACGGCGATGCCGCGCGACTTGGCCCAGCGGATCAGCTCGACCGAGCCCGCGGTCGAGACGTGGCAGACGTGCAGCCGCGACCCGACGTGCTCGGCGAGCAGGACGTCGCGGGCGATGATCGCCTCCTCGGCGACCGCCGGCCAGCCGCGCAGGCCGAGGACGCCGGAGAGCGCGCCCTCGTTCATCTGCGCGTCCTCGGTGAGGCGCGGCTCCTGCGCGTGCTGGGCGATGACGCCGTCGAACGCCTTCACGTACTCGAGCGCGCGCCGCATGATCACGGCGTCGTGCACGCACTTGCCGTCGTCGCTGAAGACGCGCACCTGCGCGGCGCTCGTGGCCATCGCACCGAGCTCGGCGAGCTGCTGGCCGCCGAGGCCGACGGTGACGGCGCCGATCGGCTGGACGTCGACGTAGCCGGCCTCCTGGCCCAGGCGCAGGACCTGCTCGACCGTGCCGGCGGTGTCGGCCACCGGGTCGGTGTTGGCCATCGCGAAGACCGCGGTGAAGCCGCCGGCGGCCGCGGCGCGCGAGCCGGTCTCCACGGTCTCGGCGTCCTCGCGGCCCGGCTCGCGCAGGTGGGTGTGCAGGTCGACGAGGCCGGGCAGCGCCACCAGGCCGGTGGCGTCGATCTCGGTCGCGCCGTCGGCGACCGCGCTGCCGCCCTGCACGACCTCGGCGATGACGCCGTCGCGCAGCACGAGGTCGCGCGGCTCCCCGCCCAGCACGCGGGCGTTGCGGACGATGAAGGTCTCGGTCATGTCAGGCCTCCGCGCCCGCGTCGGTGGTGGGTGCCTCGTCGCCGAGGCCGAGCTGCGCGCCGCCGAGCAGCAGGTAGAGCACGGCCATCCGGACGCTCACGCCGTTGCTGACCTGCTCGACGATCACCGAGCGGTCGGAGTCGGCCACCTCCGCGGCGATCTCCATGCCGCGGTTCATCGGGCCGGGGTGCATGACGATCGCGTGGTCGGGCAGCATCGCCATCCGTCGGCCGTCGAGGCCGTAGCGGCGGCTGTACTCGCGGGCGCTCGGGAAGAACGCCGCGTTCATCCGCTCGCGCTGGACGCGCAGCATCATCACGGCGTCGGCGTTCTTGAGCGGCCCGTCGAGGTCGTACGACGTCGCGCACGGCCAGGTCTCGACGCCCACCGGCAGCAGGGTCGGCGGGGCGACGAGGGTGACCTCGGCGCCGAGGGTCGAGAGCAGCAAGACGTTGCTGCGCGCGACGCGGCTGTGCAGGACGTCGCCGACGATGACGATGCGGCGGCCCTCGAGGTCGCCGACACCGCCGGCGAGGTGGCGCCGCATCGTGAAGGCGTCGAGCAGCGCCTGGGTGGGGTGCTCGTGCGTGCCGTCGCCGGCGTTGACGACCGAGCCCTGGATCCAGCCGGAGTGCGCGAGCATGTGCGGCGCGCCGCTGGCGTGGTGGCGGATCACGACGGCGTCGGCGCCCATCGCCTCGAGGGTGAGCGCGGTGTCCTTGAGGCTCTCGCCCTTGGACACGCTCGAGCCCTTGGCCGAGAAGTTGATGACGTCGGCGGAGAGGCGCTTGGCCGCGGCCTCGAAGGAGATGCGAGTGCGGGTCGAGTCCTCGAAGAAGAGGTTGACCACGGTGCGGCCGCGCAGGGTCGGCAGCTTCTTGACCGCGCGGTCGGTGAGGGACGCGAGCTCGGCCGCGGTGTCGAGGACGAGCAGGGCGTCGTCGCGGTCGAGGTCGGCCCCGGAGAGCAGGTGGCGCTTCACTGGGCCTCCTCCGTTCGGGCTGCGGAGTGGCCGGTGATGAGGACCGCGTCCTCGCCGTCGTGCTCCGAGACGAGGACCAGCACCTTCTCGGAGGTGGAGGTCGGGATGTTCTTGCCGACGTAGTCGGCGCGGATCGGCAGCTCGCGGTGGCCGCGGTCGACGAGCACGGCGAGCTGCACGGCCTGCGGCCGGCCGATGTCGTTCATCGCGTCGAGCGCGGCGCGGATCGTGCGGCCGCTGAACAGGACGTCGTCGACGAGGACCACGACCTTGTCGTCGATGCCCCCGGCGGGGATCTCCGTGGGCAGCAGCGCACGGGCGGGACCGCGGCGGAGGTCGTCGCGGTACATGGTGATGTCGAGCGAGCCCACCGGGACCTCGCGGCCCTCGATGTCGCGGATGCGCTCGGCGACCCGGCGGGCGAGGAACGCCCCACGGGTCGGGATACCGAGCAGGACGAGGTCGTCGGCACCCTTGGCGCGTTCGACGATCTCGTGAGCCACGCGCGTCAGAGCGCGGGCGATCTCTGCACCGTCGAGGACGGTGCGTGCGTCGTCAGGAGTCCGTGCAGCGGACATCTCTGCGACCCCCTTCCCCGCCTCACAGGACGGATTTAAAGGACGTCGGTCCCTGCGACCCTATCCCGCTCGGGCCTCGGTCGCGCACCACCCCTGTGCGTGCCGCGCATCGCTCACGCAGCGCAGTCGAGCTGCCCGCCGAGCACCGAGCGCAACCGCGGCGTCCGAGCAGGTCGGGGGCAAGATCCACCGAATGGCCCATGCCACCCCGGCGCGAACGGACGGTCACTTTCCGTAACATTGTCTGTGACACTGAGCGTGCGAGCACGTCCCCGACGGAGGGATCCACCGACATGGCCAGCGACTACGCCCGAGCACTGGGCGCCCGCCTGCGCTCCATCCGCCAGCAGCAGGGCCTGTCCCTGCACGGCGTCGAGGAGAAGAGCCACGGACGCTGGAAGGCCGTCGTCGTCGGCTCCTACGAGCGCGGCGACCGCGCCGTCACCGTGCAGAAGCTCGCCGAGCTCGCGGACTTCTACGCCGTGCCGGTGTCCGAGCTGCTGCCCGACGCCTCCCCCGCCGCCGCGGCCGAGCCGCCGCAGCGACTGGTCCTCGACCTCGAGCGCCTCGGCCTCGTGCCCGCCGAGAAGGCCGGCCCGCTCGCCCGCTACGCCGCCGCCATCCAGGCCCAGCGCGGCGACTACAACGGCCGCGTGCTCTCCATCCGCCAGGACGACCTGCGCACCCTCGCCGTCATCTACGACGAGGCCCCCAGCCAGCTCGCCGAGCAGCTCATCGCCTGGGGCGTCCTCAACCCCGAGGCCCGCCGCGCGCTCGACTGATCGACGCACGACGCACCGAAGGCCCGGGCATCGCCCGGGCCTTCGTCGTACCCGCACCCACGCTCCGCCCCCGGATCGGTCTCACTCGGCCAACTGCCAACCAGAGCGCCCCTGCTTGGCACTTAGCCGAGTGAGACCTCGGGGTCGGGGGGTGGGACGTCGGGGGTGAGGAGGTCGGCGAGGGCTCGCAGGCCTGTGCCATCGCCGCGGTCCCAGGTGTCGAGTCGCTCGGGCATGGGCTTCGGGAGGCGGGCGTCGCGCTCCGTCGTCACCGGCCAGACGTCGAGCAGCCACTCCTTCGCGGCCCGCAGGTCCGCGTCCTCGTCGAGGTGGATGTGCAGGCGTACGCCGTCGCGCTCGGTCGAGAGGTCCATGACGTCGCGCACCGGGCTCCCGGCGCGGCGGATGGAGCGCAGCGGGCGCCCTCCCGGACCGCGCTCGTAGTCGCTCGCGCGCTGGGCGATGAACTGCAGCACCTCGTCGCCACTGACGCCGAGCGGCAGGCCGGTGATGACGAGGTCGCCGCCGACGGCCGTGATGGTGCACTCGAGGCGCAGCCGCACCGCCTGGCCCGCGAGCAGCCGGTCCACATCGCCGACGACGCGGCCGCCGGACGGCATCGACGGACCGCCGGCATCGGTGGCGCCGGCGAGCAGCGCCCCGACGACGCGCTCGGGGTCGAACGGGGGCACCGGGCCGTCGGCGTACCAGGACCCCTCGACCAGGCCGAGCGGCACCGGTCCGACCTCCTCGCGCTCCGCGGCGAGGGCGAGCTCGCCGACGGGCGACAGACGGACCTCGACGTACTGCGCGTCGGCGGGCGGATCGCCGAACCGGCTGCCGCTGTTGCCGTGCAGCTCGACCAGCGGCTGGTGCCGCCGCCACGGGACGCCGAGGTCGACGAGCACCGGCCAGGCGTAGCGCGGCCCGAGACCGTCGGTGGCGGCCGCGGCGAACAGGACGTCGGAGCAGCGGGCGTGGTCGTCCGCGGCGAGGAGGTCGACGGCGCGCAGCAGCCCGACCTCGACCGGCGACAGCCCCGTGCGCGCGCTCACGTCGCCACCCGAAGGGCCCGCTCCCCCACCCGCACCGGCACGTCGACCGGGTACGCCGCGAGGAACACGTCCAGCGGTCCCCACGCGGTGTCGACGTGCACGTCGCGGCACCTGCGCAGCTGCGGCAGGCCGAGGTCGCCGCCGAGCGCCCGCACCGCGGAGACGAAGTCGCCTGCGTCGTCCGGGTGCACGACGACGTCGAGGTCCGCGGGCCGGGCCGGCTCCCCGCGCAGGGCCGCGGCAGCGCTCCCGACGACCACGAACGACGCCCCGTGGCGGTGGAGCTCGAGCGCGAGCGCGACCGGTCGTTGCATGCGCCGAATCTACGCGCGGCCGCCTCGGGCGACCTCGGGAACGCCGACGGTACTCGGCCGACCAGAACGGCGAGGAGGGCCGACGTGTGACGTCGTAGACAGCGGGCTCCTCGGACCCTCGGCGCCGGCGCGGTCGGCGTAGCGTCGAGGCGGCGGGTGCGTGCGGAGCGCGGTGCTCCCGCCCCTCGCGAGGTGATGCAGCATGACCGTGCAGACCCGGGCCGCGACGACCCACGAGCCCTACCGCTGGGTGTTCGTCGGTGTGGAGGCGTTCGTCGCGCTGGGCGCCCTGAGCGGTGTCCTCCAGCTCTGGTCGGGCACCTACGCGCCGCCGGTGAGCGACCTGGAGCCGCTGGGCCTGGACAGCTGGCGGCTCCCGGCGGTCTGGTTGTTCGTGTCGGTCGCGCTGCCGTCGGTGGTCGCGCTGGTCGCCGCGCTGCGGCGCTGGCCGCGGACCCCCGAGGTCGTCATGGTGGCCAGCGCGCTGCTGCTCGTCGAGGTGCTCGTGCAGGTGCCCTTCGTCGGTCCGAGCGTCCTGCAGGCCGTCATGGGCACGATCGCCCTCGTCCTCGGCGGGCTCGCGTGGCACGCCCGGCGTACCGGCTCCTGGGCCCGCACGTGACGCGCGGAGCCAGCGGGGCCGCACGTCCTGCTGGCGACCCGCACCACGACGTCGGCGGGCGCGGCGAGGTCGTCGCGGTCGAGCGCCCGTCCGCGCCGGGCGCCGCCGCTGCTCGGCGGGAGTGCCGCTCCCGGCGCGCGTAGCGTGACGACGAGGGGCGACCGGAGCTGCGGTCGTCCGGTACGGCGAGCGTTCTGGTGCACGGGTCCGTCCTGCTGACGGGCGGAGGGCACCGGGGCAGGGGGTGCCGTGATGCCGTCGACGAGGCAGGACCCTGCGCACGCCCACAGTCCGACGACCGGCCGGCACGCGCCGCGCGTCCGGAGGTGGTTCGTCGTCAACGCGGTCGTGCTGTGGGCGACCCTCGCCACCGACGCGGTCGCGATCCTGATCGACCCGCCGAGCATGATCACGGCCGACCCCGGCGACTTCGGCTACGGCCGAGCCGAGGGACCGGCCAGCGTCCTCAGCACCCTAGGCGACCTCGCCAGCTACTTCACCACGTGGTCGCTGCTCGTCGCGGCTGTCGTGACGACGCTGCTCGCGATCGACCCCGGTCGCGACGGACGCGTCCTGCGGGCCGCGCGGCTCGCGTCGGTCCTCATGCTCACCGTCACCGTCGTCGCCACGGCGATCGCCCTCCCCGTCTGGCTCTCCTGGGGCGGGGTGCTCGCAGGCTGGCAGGTCGTGCTCCAGGTGCTGCGGCACGCCGCTGCGCCCCTGCTCACCCTGGTGGTCTGGGTCGTCGTCGGACCGCGTGGCTGGGCCGACCGCTCGACGACGCTGTGGTCGCTCGCGATCCCGCTGGGGTGGATCGCCTGGACCCTCGGCCGTGGAGCGGTCGTGCACGCCTACCCCTACGACCCGGTCAACGTCGTCGCCCTCGGCTACGGACCCGTGCTCCTGAACGCGGTGCTCGCCGTGCTGGCCGGCGCCGTGCTGCTGCTCCTGCTCGTCCGACTCGACAGGTGGCTGGCCCATCGCGAGGACCGACGCGCCGCCGCGCCGCCGCAGGACGTCCGGAGCGCCACCTGACCGCGGCCCGCCGCGGCCGGCACGACGCGTCCGCGTGGGATCCCCACGCTCACCGGCGTACCCCGGAGCACGGGCCGAGGACGTGAACGGCGCAGGTCCCCGAACCTGATCATGTTCGGGGACCTGCGCGAGCCGGAGGTGCAGGCGGTCAGATGCCGCTGGCGACCGAGGTGCCGATGCGGTGCACGCGCATGCCGTTCGTCGTGCCGGGGACGCCCGGCGGCACGCCGGCGATGATGACGATGAGCTGGCCGACCGTGACGCGCCCGATCTCCTGCAGCGACGCGTCGACCAGGCGGACCATCTCGTCGGTGCTGGTCGCCTTGGGGACCAGGAACGTCTCGCAGCCCCATACCAGCGCGAGCTGGCTGCGCACGCGCGGGTTCGGCGTGAAGGCCAGCAGCGGGATCATCGGGCGGTGCCGGGCCACCAGGCGCGCGGAGCGACCGGTCTCGGTGAACGCGATGACAGCGGAGGCGCCGACGTCGTTGCCGACCACGACCGCGGCGCGCGTGATCGAGTGCGACGTGGAGTCGTTGCGCTCGGGGATCTCGGGCAGCGTGTGCAGCGCCTCGTCCTCGACGTGCTCGATGATCTTGGCCATCGTGCGGACGACGTGAGCGGGGTGCGCGCCGCCGATTCCGCCGACAGCATGATCGCGTCGGCGCCCTCGAAAATGGCGGTGGCGACGTCGGAAACCTCGGCACGCGTCGGGACGGGTGCCGAGATCATCGATTCGAGCATCTGCGTCGCGACGACCACGGGCTTGCCGAAGCGGCGGGCGATGCGGATCATGCGCTTTTGCAGGCCCGGCACCTGCTCGATGGGCATTTCGACGCCGAGATCGCCTCTTGCGATCATGAAGGCGTCGCAGAGCTTGATGATCTCTTCGAGGCGCTCGACGGCCTGGGGCTTTTCGATCTTGGCCATGACTCCGGCGCGG
>JBGAJT010000151.1:0-8411 GCA_044224785.1 Candidatus Nanopelagicales bacterium
TTTTCTCCGATTTCTTCTCGAACAGTCTTCGTCTCGGCGCGATCAGATCGCGTGCAGCGGCTTGCCGGCGAGGGCGAGGAACGCCTCGCCGAACGCCTCGTTCTGCGTCGGGTGGGCGTGGATGAGGCCCGACACGTCCTCGGGGTAGGCCTCCCAGTTCACGACGAGCTGCCCCTCGCCGATGAGCTCGCCGACGCGGGCGCCGACCATGTGGACGCCGACGACCGGGCCGTCCTTCTCGCGCACGAGCTTCACGAAGCCGGTGGTCGCGAGGATCTGGCTCTTGCCGTTGCCGCCGAGGTTGTACTCGTAGGTCTCGACTCCGGCGTCGCCGTACTTCTCCTTGGCCTGCGCCTCGGTGAGGCCGACCGAGGCGACCTCGGGCTCGCAGTAGGTGACGCGCGGGATGCCGGCCTCGTCGATGACGCGCGGCGCGAGGCCCGCGATCTCCTCGGCCACGAAGATGCCCTGCTGGAAGCCGCGGTGCGCGAGCTGCAGGCCGGGGACGATGTCACCGACGGCGTAGACGCCGGGCACGTTGGTGCGCAGGCGCTCGTCGGTGAGGACGAAGCCGCGGTCCATCGCGACGCCGACCTCCTCGAAGCCCATGCCGGTCGCGTTCGGGCCGCGGCCGACGGCGACGAGCAGGACGTCGGCCTGCAGGCTCTCGCCGCTCTCGAGGGTGACGGTGACGCTGTTCGCGTCCTGGGTGACGCCCTGGAAGCGCACGCCGGTCTTGGACTTGATGCCGCGCTTGCGGAACGCGCGGTCGAGCGCCTTGCTGCACGCCTCGTCCTCGTTGGGGACCAGGCGGGGGAGCGCCTCGACGATGGTCACGTCGGTGCCGAACGAGCGCCACACGCTGGCGAACTCGACGCCGATGACGCCGCCGCCCAGGACGATCGCCGAGCTCGGCACGTAGTCGAGGGTGAGCGCCTCGTAGGACGTGATGACCCGGCCGCCGATCTCGAGGCCGGGCAGCGAGCGGGCGTAGGAGCCGGTCGCGAGGACCACGGCCTTGGACGCGGTGTAGGTCTCGTCGCCGACCTGGACGGTGGTGGGGGAGGTGAGCCGGCCGGTGCCCTCGACGAGCTCGACGCTGCGCGACTTCACCAGGCCCTGCAGGCCCTTGTAGAGCCGGCCGACGACGCCGTCGCGGTAGGAGTAGACGCCGGGCAGGTCGACGCCCTCGAACGCCGCCTTGATGCCGAACGCGCCGGCCTCCTTGGCGGCGTCGGCGACCTCGGCCGCGTGCAGCAGCGCCTTGGTGGGGATGCAGCCGTAGTGCAGGCAGGTGCCGCCGAGCTTGTCCTTCTCGATCAGCGCGACCGAGAGGCCGAGCTGGGCCCCGCGCAGCGCAGCGGCGTAACCACCGCTCCCACCACCGAGGATGACGAGGTCGAAGGTGGGCACAGGGCGCTCCTCGTGGGTTGGCCGGGTGTGCGTCCCGCGTCGGGACGCGACCTCCATCCTTCCATCCTTGTGACCCGGGCGTGACCTCGGGTGATCCGTCGGACGGGACGGGTCGGTCAGGCCCAGACGGAGGCGGGGTCGCGGCACCAGTCCAGCGGCGCGGGCCACGGCCCGAAGCCGTCGTCGAGCGCGAAGTGGCGGCCGCCCTCGACCACCACGTGGCGCACGCCGAGCGGCTCGGCGTACGCCGGACCGATGCCCTCCGGGCACCAGGGGTCGGCGTCGCTGCCCACGAGCAGGGTGTCGTGTGCCGCGGCACGGACCGCGTCGCCGTCGAGCCCCGGCAGCACGAACCGTGGCAGCGCCTCGGCGGTGCGAGCCGGGCTCGGGGGCGCGACGAGCAGCACCCGGCCGACCGGCCGGGGCAGCCCCCGGCCGGCCACGTGCAGCCAGGTCACGGCGCCGAGGCTGTGCGCCACGACGACGACCTCGTCGGCGTGCGCGAGCAGGTCGAGCTCGGCCTGCACCGTCTCGACCCACGGCTCGAGGTGCGGGTCGTCGGTGTCGGGCAGTGCGGGGTAGACGGCGAGCTCGCCGTCGGCGCGTAGCGCCGTGACGAGCCGCCGCTGCCAGTGCCCCTCGGGGCGCCGGTTGGTGTAGCCGTGCAGGACCAGGAAGGCCCTGCTCGTCGCGCGGCCGCTCACACCTCGCCGTCGGCGATGTCCTCGGCGAGCTGGGTGAGGGTGCGGACCGCGAAGCCCGTGCCGCCGCGCGGCGTGCAGCCCCACGCCCGGTGGCCGTTGTAGGCCGGGCCGGCGATGTCGAGGTGCGCCCAGCGCTGGCTGTCCTTCACGAACTCGCGCAGGAAGATCGACGCCGAGAGCATGCCGCCCTCGCGACGGCCGACGAGCGGGATGTTGGCGATGTCGGCGACGTGGCTGTCGAGGTGGGCGCGGAGCTCCTCGGGCTGCGGCATCGGCCAGGTGGTCTCGCCGGCGCGCCCAGCGGCGTCGTGCACGGCGTCGCGCAGGTCGTCGTCGTTGGACATGATCCCGGCGGTGCGCGAGCCCAGCGCGATCACTGCGGCGCCGGTGAGGGTGGCGAGGTCGACGAGGACGTCGGGCTTGTCCTCCTGCGCGCGGACCAGGGCGTCGGCCATGACCAGGCGGCCCTCGGCGTCGGTGTCGAGCACCTCGACCGTCTTGCCGCCGTAGGCGCGGTAGACGTCGCCCGGCTTCTGGGCGCGGCCGCTCGGCATGTTCTCGGCGAGGCAGAGGTAGGCGGTGATGTTCACCTGCGTGCCCAGGCGGGCGGCGGCGACGATCGCGCCGAGCGTCGCCGCGGCGCCGCCCATGTCGCCCTTCATTTCGTGCATGCCGGTCGAGGGCTTGATGGAGATGCCGCCGGTGTCGAACGTGATGCCCTTGCCGACCAGGGCGAGGTGGCCCTTGGCGTCGGCGGGGCGGTAGGTGAGGCGGACCAGCCGCGGCGGGTGGGCCGAGCCCTTGCCGACGGCGAGGATGCCGCCGTAGCCCTGCGCCTCCAGCGCGGACTCGTCGAGCACCTCGATGCCGAGGCCGTGCGCCTCGGCCTGGCCGAGGGCGACGGCCGCGAAGTCGTCGGGGACGAGGTCGTCGGCCGGGGTGTTGACGAGGTCGCGCGCGAGGTTGACCGACTCGGCGATGGTGCGGCCGCGGGAGACCGCGGCGAGGGTCTGCGGGTCCTTCGCGTCGCCGACGTGCAGCGTGATGCGACCGACCGGGCTGTGCGAGCCCTTGCTGTCGACGCGGTACTCGGTGAAGTCGTAGGCGCCCATGAGGAGGCCCTGCACGACGGCGTCGAGGGCGGCGGGCCCGTCGTGGGGGATCGCGACGACGGCGCGACGGGTGCCGGCCAGCGCGCGGGCGGCCTCGCCCGCGGCGCGGCGCAGGCGCTCCTCGGTCCAGGGGCCGGCGCCGAGGCCGACGGCGAGCACGAGCGGCGCGGCGGCGATGCCGGCGCCCGGCAGCTTGATGACCTCGTCGGCCTTGCCCGTGGCACCGAGGGCGGCGAGCGACTCCGCGAGCTTGCGCGCGGCCGCGGCCTTGAACGTCGGCGCGACGACGACCGCCGCCTTCTTGCGCCCGCCGGCAGGGGCGGTGGCCACGACGAGGACGTCGGCAGCCTGCGCTGCGGGGTCGGCGGAGGTGAGGGCGAGGGTGGTCACTGGTTCTCCTTGCGGGGACGGTGCGGCGCTGCGCCGGTCCCGGGCAACCTATCGCGCGCTGCGGATGCACGCCCGCGCCGAGGTCGCCGGGCAGCCACGCGGGCGCGGTCCGGGTAGGTTGCCGCGCATGACCGACGCCGCGCCCCTGCTCTCGCCCCTCCACGACCGGCACGAGGCGCTCGGCGCCAAGTTCGGCGACTTCGGCGGCTGGTCCATGCCGCTCGAGTACGCCGGCGGCGGTGTCGTCGCCGAGCACACCGCCGTCCGCGAGCGGGTCGGCATCTTCGACGTCTCGCACCTGGGCAAGGCGCGGGTGGTCGGCCCGGGCGCTGCGGCGTACCTCGACAGCGTCGTCACCAACGCGCTGGACCGCATCGGACCGGGGAAGGCGCAGTACACGCTGCTGTGCGACGACACGGGCGGCGTCATCGACGACCTGATCGTCTACTACCTCAGCGAGGAGTGGGTCTTCCTCATCCCGAACGCGTCGAACGCGACCGAGGTGCTCGGGGTGCTCGCCTCCGGGGCCCCCGACGGCGTCGACGTCATCAACCTCCACCACGACTTCGCGGTGCTCGCGGTGCAGGGCCCGGACTCGCCTGCGCTCCTGCGCGACCTCGGCCTCCCCACCGACCTGGACTACATGGCCTTCCAGCACGTCGAGCACGCCGGCTTCGACATGACCGTCTGCCGCACCGGCTACACCGGCGAGACGGGGTTCGAGCTCGTCGTGCCGTGGGCCGAGGCCGGCCGGGTGTGGGACGCGCTGCTGGAGAAGGGCGCGGCGTACGGCGCGCTGCCGTGCGGCCTGGGAGCGCGCGACACGCTGCGCACCGAGATGGGCTACCCGCTGCACGGCCAGGACCTGTCCCGCGACATCACGCCGGTGCAGGCGCGCGCCGGGTGGGCCGTCGGCTGGAGCAAGCCGGCCTTCCACGGTCGCGACGCGCTGCTCGCGGAGAAGGAGAGCGGTCCGGCTCGGCGCTCGGTGGGCCTGGTGTCGCTCGACCGCGCAATCCCGCGCCAGCACATGGCGGTCACGACCGCCGACGGCACCGTCATCGGCGAGGTCACCAGCGGGACGTTCTCGCCGACTCGCAAGGTCGGCATCGCGCTCGCGCTCGTCTCGACGGCCGCGGGTCTCGCCGAGGGCGACGAGGTCCTGCTCGACGTCCGCGGCCGCCCCGCGCGCTTCGCGGTCTCGAACCCCCCGTTCGTCGAGTCCCACGTCCGCTGACCCGCCCGTCGATGCGTGATCACGCCACGCTAGAAGGTGGCCTCATCACTCATGGACGGCTGTGCTCGGTCGATGCGTGATCACGCCACGCTAGAAGGTGGCGTCATCACTCATGGACGGCCGACGTGGTCGGTGGGGTCCCCGGTCAGTGCAGCGCGGGGAGGTAGAGGCCGGAGCCGAAGGCGACGGCGACGAGGGCTGCCGCGGTGGTGATCTCGACGACGGCGCCGAGGACGTCGCCGGTGATGCCGCCGAGGAGCCGGACCGCGCGGCGTCGGACGAACCAGGCGACGCCGAGGGCGACGAGGACCGAGGCCGCGAGGGTGAGGCTCATCTGCACCGCCCGGTCGTCGTCGAGCTGGCCGAGGACGGCGGCACCCGCGACGACCACCACGGTCTCCACGACGGCGCCGGTGCGCGAGACGGTCCCCGACACCAGCGCGCCGAGGCCGTCGGGCCGCGCGGACGGGACGCCGCGGACGCAGGACCACGTGATGGCGAGGCGGGCGGTCGTCACCGCCGTGACCGTCGCGACCGTGCCGTAGCCGGAGATCGCGCACTCGGTGAGCGCCGCCACCTGCACCAGCAGCGTCAGGACGATGGCCACGACGCCGAACGCCCCCACAGCAGGCTCGCGCATGACAGCGAGGCGGCGGTCGCGCGCCCCGGCGTCGTCGCCCTTGACCCCGGTCGCGTCGGCGAGGTCGGCGAGGCCGTCGAGGTGCAGCCCGCGGGTGAGCAGCGCGAGGGCGACGACGCCGAGCACCGCGGCGAGCAGGTCGACGGTCGCGGCCGGCCGCAGCGCCGTGTCGGAGATGCGGACCGCCGCGACGACCGCCGCCGCGGCGACGCCGAGCAGCAGGCCGACGAGCGGTGCGAGCAGCATCGCGCGACCCGCCGTGCGCCGGTCGACCGTGCGCGGCGGCGGTACGCGGACGGCGGTGAGGGTCCCGAGCGCGAGGCGCAGGGAGTCGGGCATCAGGCGTCCCGGTCGCTCACGCCGGCCTCGTCGAAGGTGGCCATCTCGCGCAGGGTGGCACCCGCGGCCGCGAGCACCGGGAGCGCCACGAGCGCACCGGTGCCCTCGCCGAGGCGCAGCCCGTAGTCGACCACCGGGAGGAGGTCGAGGCGCTCGAGAGCGCGGGCGGCGGAGGGCTCGGTGGAGAGGTGGCCGGCGAGCCACCAGCGGGGCGCGCGGTAGGCGATGCGCTGCGCCACGAGCGCCGCGGCGCACGACACGACGCCGTCGAGCAGCACCGGGGTGCGGCGTACCGCGGCCTCGAGGAGGAAGCCCGACATCGCCGCGATGTCAGGACCGGCCACCGTCGCGAGCAGCTGCAGCGGATCGCGCTTGTGCGGGCGGCCGCGGCGCATCGCGTCGCGCACGGCCGCGGTCTTGCGCATCCAGGTGGCGTCGTCGATGCCGGTGCCGCGTCCGACGACGAGCGACGCGTCGCCGCCGTCGAGGAGCCCGACGAGGGCGGCGGCCGGGGTGGTGTTGCCGATGCCCATGTCGCCGGGGACGAGGAGGTCGACGCCGGCGTCGATCTCCTCGTCGGCGATCGCGATGCCGGCCGTGAACGCGCGCTCGGCCTCGTCGCGCGTCATCGCGTCCTCGCGGTCGATCGAGCCCGAGCCGCGACGCACCTTGTAGCGCAGGACGTCGTCGGGCACGGTCGCGCCGAGGTCGGCGTAGTCGACGTCGACGGACATGTCGACGACGCGCACCGTCGCGCCGTTCAGCCGGGCGAGGACGTTCACGGCCGCGCCGCCGGCGAGGAAGTTGAGCACCATCTGCGCGGTGACCTCGGGCGGGTAGGCGCTCGTCGCCGCGGTGCGCGCCACGCCGTGGTCGCCCGCGAACACCACGACGCGCACGCGGTCGAGCGGACGCGGCGGGCAGGTGCCCTGCACCGAGCAGAGCCACAGCGACAGGTCCTCGAGGCGGCCGAGCGCGCCGGCCGGCTTGGTGAGCCGCGCCTGTCGCTCGACCCCCTGCGCGCGGGCCTCGGCGTCGGGGAGCTCGATGCGGGTCGCGAGGGCGTCGAGGTCGAGGGGCTCGGTCACGGGAGGCGCTCCTGGTGCGGTGCGGGGTCGAGGGTCACAGCGCGAGCACCCGGCCGGCGACGACGAGGGAGACGTCGTCGCACTCGGCGGCGATGCGCGCGTTGAGCGACCCGAGCAGGTCGCGGTAGAGCCGGCCGGACGCGTGCTCGGGGACGATGCCGCTGCCGACCTCGTTGCTCACCAGCACGAGGCGCGCCGCCGTGGTGCGCACCGCGTCGGCAAGCTCTGCGACGTCGCGCTCGACGAGCCCGAGGGACTCGGCGTACGCCGGAGACCCGGGCTCGGTCTCCCAGGTGCGGGCCTCGTCGAGCCGGCCGGCGAGCCAGAGCGCGAGGCAGTCGACGAGGACGGCGTCGTCGGTCGCGGCTCCGGCGAGGACCGCTGCGACGTCGAGGGTCTCGACCGTCGTCCAGTGCGCCGGACGCCGCTCGCGGTGCAGGCGCACGCGCGCGGCCCATTCGGCGTCGCCGTCGCGCAGGCCGCCGGTGGCGACGTAGGTGACGTGCGGTGCCGCGGCGAGCGAGCGCTCTGCCTCCACCGACTTGCCCGAGCGGGCGCCGCCGAGCACGAGGCGCCGGCGCGACCCCGTGGGCTGCAGCGGTTCCGCGGTGTCGATCACGGCGAGGTCGGGCAGGGCGCGCGCGCCCCACGGCGCGACGACGCGGTCGACGTCGGGCGGGTTGTGGTGCGAGAGGTGGACGGCTGCCACGGTCGTCGCGTCGGTGATCGCGCCGGCGTCGCGCAGCACGCGCAGCTGCAGCGGGAACGTCGCGAGGTCGAGGTGGCCGGTGCCGTGGTCGAGCGTGCGGCCGAACGTCTCCTCGAGCAGCACGACGTCGTACGCCGCTCCGCGCACCGCCTCCACCGTCGACGCGGGGAGGGCGGCGGTGTCGGTGGAGTAGAGCAGCCGCGCGCCGTCGGGCGCGGAGACGTCGTACAGCAGGGCGTCGGCGGCGAGCGGGTCGACGCCGTCGTCGTGGGCGGCGTCGAGCGCGCGCACGACGTAGCCCTCGACCTCGACGACGTCGCCGGGCTCGAGGACCAGCAGCGACACCGGGTCGTCGGGGCCGATCCAGTGCCGGCAGGCCTCGACGACGCTGCGCGGCCCGGCCACCAGCAGCGGCGCGGTCGCGTGCGTCCACGACCGTGCCAGCAGCGCCACGGGCGCGAGGTGGTCGGGGTGGGCGTGCGTCACGACCACGGCACGGACGCCGTCGAGCGCCAGCCCTGCGGCGCTCGCCTGGTGCAGCGAGTCGGGACCGCAGTCGAGCAGCAGGACGCCGTCGACGAGGGCCGACGTCGTGCGCCGCACCTCGCGGCGCGCTCGCAGCGCGCCGCACGACGCGCAGGTGCACCAGGCGTTGGGCCAGCCGTCGGCGGACCCGGTGCCCAGCAGGACGACGCGCATCAGGCGGCGCGGTCGGGCTCGGAGAACACGACCGGGACGTCGAACGCGGCGCGTCGCGTGGCCCGTCGCAGCGCCACCAG
>JBGAJT010000152.1:0-8395 GCA_044224785.1 Candidatus Nanopelagicales bacterium
AGCGGTGCACGAGCGGGTTCGGGTTCAGCGGTGCACGAGCGGGCTGAGGCCGACCGAGCGGTCGACGGCAGCGGGGTCGCCGCAGATCGCCAACCAGTTCGCGAAGAGCCGGTGACCGCCCTCGGTGAGCACGCTCTCGGGGTGGAACTGCACGCCCTCGACCGCGAGCGTGCGATGACGCACACCCATGATCTCGCCGTCGTCGGAGGTCGCCGTGACCTCGAGCTCGGCGGGCAGGCTTGCGCGCTCGATGGCCAGCGAGTGGTAGCGCGTGGCGGTGAACGGGTCGGGCAGCCCGGCGAGCACGCCGTCGCCGTGGTGGTGCACGAGGCTGGTCTTGCCGTGCAGCAGCTCGGGGGCGCGACTGACGACCGCGCCGTAGGCCTCGCCGATCGCCTGGTGCCCGAGGCAGACGCCGAAGATCGGGACGACGCCGGCGAGCTCGTGCACCATCGCCAGGCAGACGCCGGCATCGGCCGGGGTGCCCGGACCGGGCGAGAGCAGGACGCCGTCGTAGGCGCGTCCCTCGTCGGGCACGACCTCGTCGTTGCGGCGTACGTCGACCGCGGCGCCGAGCTGCGCGAGGTACTGGACGATGTTGAACACGAACGAGTCGTAGTTGTCGACGACGAGGATGCGCGCGCTCACCCACCCATCATCGCCCACGCGGGCACCGGGCCCGCAATCGCGTTGCGCTCAGGACCCCGAGGGCGAGGGCACGAACGACACGGTCGACGACGGCGACACCGGGACCGACGCCCCCGGGATCGGCGTCTCGTCGACCGTCACGTCGTTGAACGGCAGCCGCGGCTCGAGCCACGGGAAGACGACGGTGAACAGCAGCAGCACGACGGCGGCGAGCAGGACGACGGCCTCGACGGCCTTCGCGGCCGTCGGGCCGGGGAGCTTGCGCCAGATCCAGGCGTACACGGGGTCCTCGTCTGCCGTCAGTTCGTCACGTCGAGGCCGTCGGGCACCGACCTGCTGTAGCCGGTGAGCGACCCCCACCACGCCCAGCGCCCGGTCGACCCGTACCGCGGGGTGCAGGTGGTCATCGTCAGCAGCGCCTGGGTCGGCGTGGCACCGGGGTGGCCCGGCACCGGGTCGACGACCCACACGTCGGTGGGCGCGAGGTTCGGGTCGTCCTTGACCAGCGTGTAGACGTACCACCACTGCGCCGTACGGACGTAGACCTTGTCGCCGGGCTTGAGGACGTCGATGTTGGCGAACGGCTCGTCGTGGGTGGAGCGGTGCGCGGCGATCGCGAAGTTCCCGATGGCCCCGGGCATCGCGGTGCCGACGTAGTGGCCGGCGCCCTTCGCGAGCTGGTCCTTGGTAGTGCCCTGGATGATCGGCAGGCCCCAGACCTTGTCCTTCATCTTCGGGATGTAGAGCAGCGCGAACGGGGTGCCGACCGCCGGCTCGGCCATCGGGGTCGGCGACGACGCGGGGTCGGGATCGGCGTTCTGCCAGCCGGCGATGAGGTCGTCTCGGCCCGCGGACGACGCTGCGCACCCGGTCGCCGGACGAGCGGGGCCGAGCCGCCGCGGCAGGTGCTGCCGCTGCCGCCGGCGCCGCCGTCACCTCGTCCACGTCGGGCACGACGTCGGGGCCGGGCACGGCGTTCCCGAAGCGGGCGCGGCTCACCCGTCTGCGTCGGGTGCTGCGCGCGTCGTCCACGCTCCCCACGGTAGGGCGGCGCCGCGGCGGAGGCAGTGCGCGGGACCGGCGCGTCGCCCACGCGGGCGCCCGGCGGCTACTCTGGGCCCGGACCGCATCGACGCCGGCTCCGACGACCCGATCGCCGAAGGGGGCCTCCCGTGCCCGAGTCCCGGACTCGCAAGAAGAAGGACGGCTACACGCCCCAGACGAGCGCGCCCAAGCCGGTGAAGTTCGGCAACGCGGCCTGGTGGGCGCCGGTGATGGTGGCCTTCTTCGTCATCGGTCTGCTCTGGATCGTCGTCTACTACATCGCCGGCAACGACCTGCCGGTCATGAAGAACCTCGGCTGGGTGAACATCCTCATCGGCTTCGGCCTCATCGGCGTCGGCTTCGGCATGTCGATGCGGTGGCGCTGAGGCGCCGTCACGGCGTCCCTGCAGCGACCCCTGTGACTGGCGTGACGCACCGTCTGTCATCTCGCTGACTTACACGCGTGTAGTTCATCCCCAGGTGTGGACACACCTGTGGATAACCCAGCCTTCCCTGCGTAACGCCCTTGTGGGCAATCCTGTGTAGGAGTCGCTCCAGAGGGACCGCATCCGTCGCCCGATCGGCCCCGAACCGCAGGATCCGCACGTCACGGCGTGCAGCCGTCGGCGTGTGCCGTCGCCCACCGAGCGGCGCCCGCCGGCGTACGACGACGCGCGGGTCCGCCCAGCCTGTACCGACCTGAGCGGAGCGCGTCCCGACGTGGGCGGCCTAGAGCAGCTCGAGGATGGTCGCGTTGGCCATGCCGCCGCCCTCGCACATCGTCTGCAGGCCGTAGCGGATGCCGTCCTGGCGCATGCGGTGCACGAGCGTGGTCATGAGCCGGGCGCCCGAGGCGCCGAGCGGGTGGCCCAGCGCGATGGCGCCGCCGCGGGCGTTGGTGAGCTCGGGGTCGGCGCCGGTCTCGGCGTACCAGGCGCCGAGCACCGACGCGAAGGCCTCGTTGACCTCGAACGCGCCGATGTCGGGGAGCGCCAGGCCCGAGCGCTCGAGCGCCTTGGCGGTCGCGGGGATCGGGCCGGTGAGCATGATGACCGGGTCGACGCCGGCCATCACCGCGGTGTGGACCCGGGCCCACGGGGTGAGGCCGAGCTCGGCGGCCTTCTCGGAGGTCATGAGCAGCAGCGCCGCGGAGCCGTCGGAGATCTGCGAGGCGTTGCCCGCCGACACGACGCCGCCCTCCTGGAACGGCGTCTTCAGCGAGGCCAGCTTCTCCAGGGTGGTCTCGCGGCGGATGCCCTCGTCGGCGGTGACGTCGCCGACCGGCACGATCTCCTCGGCGAACAGGCCCGAGTCGGTCGCCTTGCCGGCGCGGTCGTGCGAGGTCAGCGAGAGCTCGTCGAGGTACTGGCGGGAGAGACCCCACTGCTCGGCGATCATCTCGGCCGAGATGCCCTGGTTCACCAGACGGTTGTCGTAGCGCGCGAGCATCCGCGGCGGGAACGGGCCGTCGCCGCCGACCATGTTGGAGAACATCGGCACGCGCGACATCGACTCGACGCCACCGGCGACGACGACGTCGTACTGGCCGGCGATGAGCCCGGCCGCCGCGAAGTGCACGGCCTGCTGGCTCGACCCGCACTGCCGGTCGACGGTGGTGCCGGGCACCGACTCCGGGAAGCCTGCGGCGAGGGCCGAGTTGCGGGCGATGTTCACGCCCTGCTCCCCGACCTGCGAGACGCAGCCCCAGATGACGTCGTCGACCAGGACGGGGTCGACCCCGGTACGCCGGACCAGCGCGTCGAGCACGAGCGCCGACAGGTCGCCGGGGTGCACGCCCGACAGCGCGCCCTTCTCGGGCTTGCCCACCCCGACCGGGGTGCGGACGGCTCCGACGATGACGGCGTCGCGCTGGCTCACGGGTGCTCCTCGGCTCGGTGCGTGGATGTTACCCGACAGTAGCAACCGGCCCTGGGGGTCCGGAAGGGGCGCTCAGGTCCCGGGGCTCCCGCCCCCGCTGATGGCCTGGATCTGCTCGGTCAGCGCGGCGTCGCGCACGAGCACCGCCCACACGAGCAGCGCGACGATCGCGACGACGACGAGCACCTGCGCGACGGGCTTGCGCGGCAGGAAGGCGAACACCGCGGCCACCGCGGCGCCGGTCGCGAGGCCGCCGAGGTGCGCGCGCCAGTCGATGCCGCCGGCCACGAACCCGATCACGACGTTGATGGCGATGAGCCCGAGGACCTGTCCGATGTCGGCGCGCAGCTTCTTGCCGACGACGACGTAGGCGCCCATGAGACCGAAGATCGCGCCGCTCGCCCCCACGCCGACGATGCCGGGCGAGGAGAACCAGAACGACGCGACCGAGCCGCCGAGGCCGGCGACGAGGTAGAGCACGGTGTAGCGCAGGTGCCCCAGGATCCGCTCGAGCTGCGGGCCGAGCGTCCACAGCACCAGCATGTTGAAGCCGATGTGCAGGAAGCTGCCGTGCAGGAACATCGCGGTGACGAGCCGGTAGTACTGGTCGTCGAGCGCGATGCCCGTGGGCCACATGCCGTACTGCGCCGCGATCTTGTCCAGGCCGCTGAGCGGGTCCGTGCCGCTCGTGAGCTGGGCGAGGTAGGCCAGCACGTTGAGCGCGATGAGCGTCATCGTGACGAGCGGCCGCTCGGCGGGCTTCGTGCCGAGCACGGAGACGACGTCGGGCGTCGAGGCGCGACCCTCGGCCACGCACTCGGGGCACTGGAACCCCACCGCTGCGCTCGTCATGCAGTCCGGGCAGATCGGACGCTCGCACCGCGTGCAGCGGATGTAGGTCTCGCGATCGGGGTGCCGGTAGCAGACCGGCACGCTCGCGACCGGATCAGGCGTCGACACTCTCGACCGTGATGCTCTCGATGACGACGGCGTCCTTCGGACGGTCCATCGCACCCGTGGGCACCGCGGCGATCGCGTCGACGACGTCGCGACCGGCCTGGTCGGTGACCTCGCCGAAGATCGTGTGCTTGAAGTTCAGCCACGGCGTCGCCGCGACGGTGATGAAGAACTGCGAGCCGTTGGTGCCGGGGCCGGCGTTCGCCATCGCGAGCAGGTAGGGCCGGTCGAACGCCAGCTCGGGGTGGAACTCGTCGCCGAAGCGGTAGCCCGGGCCGCCGGTGCCGGTGCCGAGCGGGTCGCCGCCCTGGATCATGAAGCCGGGGATGACGCGGTGGAAGACGACGCCGTCGTAGAGCGGCGTGCTCTTCTTCTCACCGGTCTTGGGGTCCGACCACTCCTGCGACCCGTCGGCGAGGCCGACGAAGTTGCGCACGGTCTTCGGCGCCTGGTCCGGGAAGAGCTGGAGGCGGATGTCGCCCTTGTTCGTGTGCAGCGTGGCGTAGGTCGGCATGGCCGAATCCTCGCACGGGAGCGCACCCCCGCGCCCACCGGCACCGGGACCCGCTGGCTGGGGGGTCGTCCCCCCGCGACACTGCACGGGGCGCCCCCGGGTGCCCGTCGGCACCCGGGGGCGGATCTCAGCAGCCCTTGTAGTTGAGGATCTGCGTGAGCGTGTGGAGCGGTCGGACGAGGTCGCGCTGGTCCTCCATCACGACGTCGATGTCCTTGTAGGCGAGCGGGTGCTCGTCGACGAGGGCGTCTGCATCGGAGGCGTTCCACGCGCGGCCCTCCATGGCATCGCGCAGCGACTCCACGGACAGGGACCGGTTCGCCGCCGTCCGCGAGAGGCGACGGCCCGCGCCGTGCGAGCAGGACTCGTACGACGCGGCGGACCCGAGACCCTCCACGATGTAGGACCGCGTCCCCATCGAGCCCGGGATGATCCCGAGCCGGCCGGCGTCCGCGCGGATCGCTCCCTTGCGGGTGATCCAGAGGTCGCGACCGCGGTGGTGCTCGAGCTGGGTGAAGTTGTGGTGGCAGTTCACCTGGCTGGTCTCGATGCCCTCGAGCCCGAGGAAGCCCTCGAGCTCGGCGAGCACCAGGCGCAGCATCTCCGCACGGTTCGCGGCGGCGTAGGCCTGCGCCCACAGCAGGTCCTGCACGTAGGCGTCGAACTCAGGCGTGCCCTGGACCAGGTAGGCCAGGTCACGGTCGGGGAGCTCGATGAAGTACGCCTTCATCAGGCCGGTGGCCACCGCGATGTGGTGCGCGGCGAGCTGGTTCCCGATACCGCGCGATCCCGAGTGCAGCACGACCCACACGCGGTCGCGCTCGTCGAGGCACACCTCCACGAAGTGATTGCCCGACCCGAGCGAGCCGTACTGAGTGCGCGCGGTCGTGAGCTGCTTGCTGCTCAGCTCCGTGGCAGTCGTGCGCTCGACGACGGTCATGACGTCGACCGATCGCGCCTCGTGACCCTTGCCCACGCCCGCGGGAACAGCGACGCGGATCCGGTCGTGGAGCTGGTCGAGCGTGTCCGGCAGGTCGTGGCTCGTCAGCCGGGTCTCGATCGCGGCCATGCCGCAGCCGATGTCGACGCCGACCGCCGCGGGGATGATCGCGCCCTGCGTCGCGATGACGCTGCCGACGGTCGATCCCTTGCCCACGTGGGCGTCGGGCATGAGGGCGAGCGGCTTCACCACGAACGGCATCGACGCCGTCCGCTCGGCCTGCTGCATCGCCTCGGGCTCGAGGGTCGAGGCCCAGGACAGGACGCTCTTGTCCGGGCTCAGGGTCGGGCTCATCGTCGTGCCTCCTCATCTGTGCGGCGACGATGGTCGCGGCCGCGAGCGCCTGCGGTCCACCAGGTTTGCGTCACGACGCATGAACGGTCCCCCGGTCGTGTCGACCGAGGGACCGTCCGGGAGGTGCGGACTCAGGCGGTGACGAGCTCCGCTGCGGGCGCGGACGTGCGGATGAGGTGGTCGAAGGCCGACAGGCTCGCGGTGGCACCGGCGCCGACGGCGATGACGATCTGCTTGAACGGCACCGTCGTGCAGTCGCCGGCCGCGAAGACGCCGGGCACCGAGGTGGCGCCGCGGTCGTCGATGACGACCTCGCCGCGCGGCGAGAGCTCGACCGCTCCGCGCAGCCACTCGGTGTTGGGGAGCAGGCCGATCTGGACGAACACGCCCTCGAGCGCGAGCTCGTGGCTCGCGCCGGTGACGCGGTCGTCGTAGCGCAGCGCGGTGACCTTGGAGCCGTCGCCGACGACCTCGGTCGACAGCGCGCTCACGACGACGTCGACGTTGGGCAGCGAGCGCAGCTTGCGCTGCAGGACCTCGTCGGCGCGCAGCCGGTCGTCGAACTCGAGGAGGGTCACGTGCGCGACGACGCCGGCGAGGTCGATCGCCGCCTCGACGCCGGAGTTGCCGCCGCCGATCACGGCGACGCGCTTGCCCTTGAACAGCGGGCCGTCGCAGTGCGGGCAGAAGGTGACGCCCTTGTTGCGGTACTCGTCCTCGCCGGGCACGCCCATCGTGCGCCAGCGCGCGCCGGTCGACAGCACCACGCTGCGGGCGGAGAGCGCAGCGCCGTTGGCGAAGCGGACCTCGTGCAGCCCGCCCTCCTCGGTGGCGGGCACGAGCTCGACCGCCTGCTGCAGCGTCATGACGTCGACGTCGTACTCGTCGACGTGCTGCTCGAGCGCGGTCGCGAAGCGCGGACCCTCGGTGTGCGCGACGGAGACGAAGTTCTCGATCGCCATCGTGTCGAGCACCTGGCCGCCGAACCGCTCCGCGACCAGGCCGGTGCGGATGCCCTTGCGCGCGGCGTAGATCGCCGCGGCAGCGCCGGCGGGACCGCCGCCGACCACGAGCACGTCGTAGGAGTCCTTTCCCGACATCTGCTGCGCGACGCGGTCGGCCGCGCCGGCGTCGAGGCGCCCCACGATCTCCTCGAGCGTCATGCGGCCGGAGCCGAACAGCTCGCCGTCCATGAACACCGTGGGCACGGCGAGCACGCCGCGCTCCTCGGCCTCGCCAGGGAAGGCGGCGCCGTCGATGGAGACGACGTCAATCGAGGCGTTGGTGACGCTGAGCGCGTTGAGCGCCTGCACGACGTCGGGGCAGTTCTGGCAGGACTGGGAGAAGAAGACCTCGAAGCGGTGCCCGCCCGCGAGCGCGCGCACCTGCTCGAGCAGCGAGTCCTCGGCCTTCACCGGGTGGCCGCCCACCTGCAGCAGCGCGAGCACGTACGACGTGAACTCGTGGCCCATCGGCAGACCCGCGAACCGGACCTCGACGTCGGTGCCGACGCGTCGGATCGCGAACGACGGCCGGCGCTCGTCGGTGCCGTCCTCGCGGAAGGCCACGCGCGGCGACAGCGCGGCCGTCTCGGTCAGCAGCTCGCGCGTCTCGCGCGCGACCGCGCTGTCGTCGAGCGAGGCGACGAGCTCGACGTCGAGGGTGATGCGCTCGAGGTAGGCCGCCAGGGAGGCGGTGGTGGCGGTGTCCAGCATGCGTGCCGTCCTCGGGGGTGCGGTCGATCGGGGGGTGCGGCCGATCAGGCGATCGGGTGGGGAGAGAGGTCGGACCGGTGCGCGGGGGAGTACCCGCCCACCCGTGCGGTGGGGGGGGGGGGGCCCCCGCCGTTTTGCCGCCGAGGCGCCGCGGTTCCAGGCCCGGACCCCCGAGGGCGCCGGGAGGTAGGACACACGAGTCATGTCCAGCCCGTCGCGCTCGCGCCCCGATCGCGGCCTCCACCGCGTGAAACGAAGGTGCGCTCGCGGGCACGGAACCTGCTAACTTCCGGCCCTCGATGAGACGGCCTGGCTTCTCCGGAACCCCCCCTGTCGCCTGCGCCC
>JBGAJT010000153.1:0-8375 GCA_044224785.1 Candidatus Nanopelagicales bacterium
TGCCGCGACGCTGTCGGCGGCCGTCGCCGGCGCCCCGACCCCGGGGTCGCACGCCGCGTCGTAGCGGCGGCTACTCCGGCCGGCGCAGGACGACGGTCGTGAACGGCTGCACGGCGTCCCACGGCGTCACGTGCTGGCGGCGCTCGGTGCGCAGCACCTCCCACGCGCGCGCGTCGAGCGCGTGGATCAGCGAGGTCGCGTCGTAGCGCATGACCGGCAGGCCGCTGCACGTGTCGGGGCCGTCGAGCGCGTACGTCGACACCACGGCGTAGCCGCCGCGTCGCAGGCCCGCGCGCATGGCGAGCACGTACGCCGCGACGTCCTCGGGCTCGGTGAGGAAGTGGAACACCGCGCGGTCGAACCAGACGTCGACCGGCGGCTCGAGGATCGTGGTGGTGACGTCGCCGATCAGCGCGTGCACGTCGTCGGCGGCTGCGCCGTACTCGGCCTGGACCCGCTCGACCGCGCGCTGCAGCGCCGTCGCCGAGACGTCGAGCAGCGTGATGTCGCGGTAGCCGCGGGAGAGCAGCGCGTCGACGAGGGTGGACGAGCCGCTGCCGACGTCGGCGATGCGCGCGGTCGTGGGAGCCCCGGTGGCCTCGACGAGGTCGACCCAGACGGCGTCGTGCGGCTGCCACCACGAGACGTCGTCGACGTCCTTCGCGGCGTGCACCCTCTCCCAGTACGGCTCGGTCATGCCCCCATCGTCCCCGATCCGGCGCCGGGTCCGGCGCACCGGGTGCTGCTCAGTCGCGCGCCGCGACGGATCCGGCGGCGAGCGCCTCGGCCCGGTCGGCCAGCTCGGTGCCCGTGATGCCCGGCCAGCCGTGCAGCAGCGGGACCCAGTCGGCGGGCACGGCCGACGCCCCGTGGGCGGCACCGAGCAGCATCCCCGCGATCGCCGCGACGGTGTCGGTGTCGTGGCCCGCGCGCACCGCGTTCTCGAGGCCGCGGCGCAGCGGCGCGTCGGTGTCGCGCGCGAGCCGGACGCTGGCCCACGCCGCCTGCGCGGCGTGCACGACCCAGCCGTTGCGCGGGAAGGCGGTGGGGTGCTCGTGCTCGGCCTCGTCGAGCAGGGCGGCCCAGCGGGCCCGCTGCTCGGGGTCGAGGTGGACGAGGCCGCGGCGTACGTCGAGCTCCCCGGTGACGACGGCGTGCCCGGCCGCGACGCACCACAGCACGCACGCCGACGCGGCGTCGGGCTCGGGGTGCGTGAGGTCGCTGACCGCGCGGGCCGCGGCGGCGATGGCGGTGTCGTCGCCGAGGTGCGCCAGCGGGATCGGCGCGCTGCGCATGAGCGACCCGTTGCCGCCGGTGCGCCCGGTGCGCGCGTGCAGCTCCTGCGCGGCCGCCCGCAGCGACTCCGCGGTGACGACGCCGCCCGTCTGCCCGTTGTAGAGGACCTGCCGGGTCTGGGCGCCGACGTCAGGCGCGGTCTCGTGCCACGCGTACCAGCGCGAGGCGACGTGGTCGAGCTCGTCGGTGAGGGCGCGGCCCTCGGCGGCGGCAGTCTCGGCGGCCTCGAGGATCGGCACGGCCATCGACGTATCGTCGGTCCACTCGCCGGGCTCCCAGCGGAACGTGCCGCCGCCCTTCATCAGGACGGGGACGTCGTCGGCGAGCGGCGGGCCGAACTCGTAGCCGGCGCCGAGCGCGTCGCCGGCCGCGGTGGCGAGCAGGACGCCGCGCGCGCGGTCGCGCTGCACGCTGGTGAGGTCCACGCGTCGATCCTGCCCGACCGCGGCGACCGGGGGCGGGCGCGACGTACCGGGGGTGGCGCACGCCACGCCGCGGCTCCCGCGGCCCGGGTACGACGACGCCGCCCTCGCAGGGCGCGGATCCCTGAGAAGGCGGCGAGGTCGGGAGGAGAACTCATGGACTCATCGGCGGCGGCGGGCCCGCGACCCGAATCGGTTCACCCGTTCGGCCCAACGGACCGCTGCGACCTGCGGCGATGCCCGACCTCACGATCGGGCCGCAGATCCGTCCGGGGCGTCCTCCGGCCCCGCTGCGGGCGCAGGATGGGTGCATGACGGGTCGTGGACGGGTCGTGCTGGCGGTGCTGGCCGGCGTCGTGCTGGCGGCCTGCGGATCGACCTCGCCCGGCTCGCCGACCTCGTCGCCCACGCCCGTGTCGCCCTCGGCCAGCCCGACCGCGAGCGCCGTGCTGGCCCCGTTCGTGCCGTCGGCGTCGTCGGAGACCTATCCCCCGGCCGGGGTCCGCTCGGGCCGCGTGCCGGTCGTCGTGACCATCCCCGGCGGCGGCTGGCAGACCGCCAACCGCGAGTACCTCGCGCCGCTCGCGCAGCAGCTCGCCGCCGGTGGCGCGTTCGTCGTGAACTCGACGTACCGCGCCGGCGAGGTCGGGGCGCTGTTCCCCGTCGCGCTGCAGGACGTGCGCTGCGCGGCCGGGTACGCCGTCGCCCAGGCGAAGGCGGCCGGCTTCACGCCCGGACCCGTCGTCCTGGTCGGGCACTCCGCCGGCGGCCATCTCGTCGCCCTCGCGGCGGTGTCGGGCGATGCGCTCCCCGCGCCGTGCGCCGACCCGGTGCCGCACATCGACGCTGCGGTCGGCCTCGCCGGCGTCTACGACGCGACCGCGGGGTCGTCGCTGATCTCGACGTTCTTCGGCGTACCCCGGGCGAGCGACCCGGCGCTCTGGGACTCGGGCGACCCGCTGCACTACGTCGTGACCGGCAAGGCGCCCGAGCCGTTGCGCGTCCTGCTGGTCCAGGGCGCAGCCGACGACGTCGTTCCCGTCTCGCAGGCGACGACGTTCGCCGCCGCACTCACGAAGGCGGGCGTGCCCGTGACGCTCGACGTCCTGCCGCGTCAGACCCACATGTCCGTCGTCGACCCCGCCGTCGTCGGCAGCAAGGTCGTGGCCTTCGTCCGCGCGCTCGCGTTGTCGTCCACCGCGACCCCCGCCGCCTGAGGAGCTCGTCCGGTCGCGCCGAAAGGGTCTCGTGGGCTCTGAGGCTCAACCGCGCCTTCCGTCGGGCAGGGTCGGGGGCGTGATCCGGTATGTGTGCCAGGCGTGCGGGTACGAGGGCGTCGACGAGGACGAGGACGACCTCGACCGCGTCCAGTGCTCGCAGTGCGGCGAGCCCGCTGCCGAGCGCGCCGACTGACCCGACCCGTAAGGCCGCACCGAGCCCAGGCCCTCTCGCGAGCCTTACGCCACCGACGGGTGCCCGACGACCGGGCAGGCCGTAAGGCCGTCGTGAGCCCAGGGGCTCACGCGAGCCTTACGGCTCCTGTCCGCTGGGTCAGGAGGTCGCGAGGTGGTCGCAGAGGGCGACGAGCGCGGCCCCGGCGAACGCCACGTGGTCGTCGTCGACCGGGTGCTCCCAGCTCGAGAACTTCGCGACGACGGTCTGCGACGGCGGGTGCACGAGCACCTGCTGGCCGTGGATGCCGAACCCGCTGAAGACGCCGGCCGCGGGGTCGAGCACCCACCACTGCTGGTGGTAGAACGCGCCGGCGGGGAACGTCTCAGCGTGCACGTCGGCGGCGAACGACGCCGCGAGCCCGTCGTCGTCGCGGGTGATCGACTCGACCCAGGCCCGCGGCACGACCTCGCGGCCGTCGACGGTGCCGCCCTCGAGGTGCAGGAGGCCGAAGCGTGCGAGGTCCTCGACCGTGAGGCAGAGGCCTCCTGACGAGAGCGGGAACGAGAGCGGGCCGAGCAGCAGGTCGGCGTCGTACGCCGCACCCATCGGACCCCACAGCGTCTCGGACATCAACGACGCCAACGGCTTCCCCGACACGCGCTCGAGGACCCACCCGATGACGTCGGTGATGATCGAGCGGTACTCGAAGCGCGAGCCGTGCTCGCCGCCCTCGTTGCGCAGGTCGGCGATGTACTCCTGCGGCAGCGGGTCGTCGGGCCGGCGCGTCAGCCAGCCGAGGATGCGGAAGCCGCGCATCGACTCCGACTCCGGGTCCTCGTAGTCGCTCTCGTCGAACGAGGTCGATGTGCGCATGTCGAGGAGCTGCTGCACGGTCGCGCCCTCCCACGACGTGCCGGCGAGCTCGGGCAGGTACGCCGTCACGGGCGCCGTAGGGTCGAGGAGGCCACCGTGGATGGCTATGCCCGCCAGCGTGGCGACGACGCTCTTGGTCACCGACTGCGCGACGTGGCGCGAGTCGGGACCGACGCCGTCGTCGTAGTGCTCGAGGACGACGGCGCCGCGGTGCACGACGATCATCGCGTCGACGTCGGTCCGGTCGAACACCTCCGCGAACCGGTGCTCGCGTCCCTCGTGCTGGAACGGGACGCCGGACAGGTCGCGCAGCTCCCGCGGCAGGATCCGGGGCGTGCTGCTCGCCGCGACGCGCGCGCTGGGCACGAGCTCGCGCATGTGCAGCATCGACCACCGCGGGTGCACACCCTTGTCGTAGTCGTCGAGGGTGACGCGCTTGTCGGGCGGCGGCGGGTTTCCCTGCATGAGCCCGAGCTCCACCCAGCTGCGCGACATGACCCGCCTCCGCTCCTCGCGGCCCGGTGCCGCCGCAGACGGTTCTACCGCGCCCAGGCACCGGACCGGCCCGCTTTGGAGGTCTGAGCGTGCGCGATAGACACCGCTCAAACCTCCAGAGCGGGCCTGGACGGTCACGAACGAATCTCGGTCGTCGTCCGGGGACGCTCGCGATGTCCGGTTCGTCCCCTCTGCCGTGACAGGATCTCGGACCGTGCAGACGGGGGGGCGGCGGCGGTCGGCGGCTGCCGTGGTGACGGTGGTGCTCCTGCTGGTGCTCGGCTGGCTCGTCGCCGACCAGCTCACCGGTGCGCTGCGCCTCTCGACCCAGGCCGTGACCGTGCCCGCCGAGACGCTGACCGCCGAGCCCGAGCGCGCAGCGATCGCGACGTACCCGGTCGTCCAGTCCGTCCTGCTCACCACGACCAGCCCGGTGCTCGACCTCGCGGCGCGCACCTACGCCGATGCCGTCGGCGCCCGCACGGGCACCCGACCGACCGTCGCGCGCTGGGCGGCGGGCTCCAGCACCACCGACGCGATGCTCGTGGCGGTGTCCACGGCCGAGCGCACCGGCGCCCAGGGCTACCGGGTCAGCGCCGGAGGCACCCGGGTCGACGCGGACGACGCTGCCGGCGCGGCTGCGGGTCTGTTCCAGCTCGCCGACCGCTACGCGACCGGCCGCCCGCTGCCGACCGGGAACGAGGTCGTGAAGCCGCGGCTCGGCCTGCGCATGCTCGACTCCGGCGCGATCGGCGTCGAGCCCGACGCCGCGGCGTGGAGCAAGGGCGACGACTACAGCCACAACAACCCCGCGTTCGCGAACGCGATCCTCGCGGATGCGCCGTACGTCGACCCCGTCGCGATGGCGAAGGACGCCGCCGACTTCCGCGCCTTCGTCGACCACGGCGTCGCGCAGGGCTACAACGCCGTCGCCATCAATGGCTTCCTGGAGTACCTCACGTTCTCCGGCGTCGGCGACGGCCACCAGGTCTACGCGCCCGGCGACGTGCACCGCGAGCGGGCGCTCGCCATGCGCAAGGCCTTCGGCCCGATGCTCGAGTACGCGCACACGATGGGCATGAAGCTCGTCCTCAAGACGGACATGCTCGCCCTCACGACGCCGCTGGAGCAGTACCTGCAGCGCACCACGGGCGGCGTCGACGCCGCAGACCCGCGCCTCTGGGACGTCTACGAGACGGGCCTCGACGAGCTCTTCACGACGATGCCCTACGTCGACGCGCTGATGATCCGCATCGGCGAGGCCGGCTCGGTCTACGACGTCCCCGGCTGGGACTACTACTCGCGCCTCGCGGTCACGACCGTGCCCGCGGTGCGGCAGATGCTGACGAGCTTCACGCAGGTGGCGGAGAAGCACGACAAGGACATCGTGTTCCGCACGTGGAGCGTCGGGGTGGGCGACGTCGGCGACATGCACACGTCGCAGAAGTCCTACGACGCCGTGCTCAAGGGCATCGACAGCCCGCGGCTGATCGTGTCGACGAAGTACACGCTCGGCGACTTCTACAGCCACCTCCCACTCAACGACACCCTCGACGCCGGCGACCACCGGCGCATCATCGAGTTCCAGGGACGTCGCGAGTTCGAGGACTACGGCGCGCTCCCCAACGACCTCACCGTGCTGCACCAGACTGCGCTGCAGCGTTTCCTCGCAGCCAACCCGAAGGTCGAGGGCGTCTGGCTCTGGACGCAGGACGGCGGCCCGTGGCGCGCCGGACCGATGACGCTCTACCTCAAGACCGGGTTCTGGCAGCTCTACGACCTCTCGGCGTACGCGATGGGGCGGCTGGCCTGGGACCCCGCGGCGAAGCCCGACGAGCTCACCGCCGACTGGGCTCGGCGGACGTTCTCCGACGACCCGAGCACCGTCGCCGCGATCGGGCAGGCGATGGCACTGTCGCGCGAGGCGATCACGAAGGGCCTCTATATCGGCCCGTACGCCGACCAGAAGGTCAACGCGCTCGGCCTCGAGCCGCCGCCGATGATGTGGATCTTCGAGTGGGACATCGTCAGCGGCGACAGCGCGACCCTCGGGACGATCTACGACACGAGCAAGGACCAGCTCGCGCGCGCCCTCTCCGAGGCCGACGAGGCGGTGGCGGCCGCGGCGCACATGCGCAGGACCGTCGAGGCCACCGACGCAGCGACCTGGCGCGACCCCGCGCTGCGCCAGCACTTCGTCGACACCCTCGCGTACGAGGAGGACCTGCTCACCACGCTGCGCTCCTACCGCGCGATGGTGCTGCGCCACGAGCAGTGGCTCGACACCGGCAGCAGCGAGGCGCGCGACCAGTGGGCGTCGGCGCGCGACGCGTACGTCGTCGCCCGCGACGAGCACCTCGCCCGCTATGCCGGCGACGTCGACCTCCCCGCGTACCAGTTCACCGCGGCCGACCTCGGACTCCAGCGCGCCGACCGCGACGCGGGGATGGGCCTGCTCGCCGCAGCGATGCTCGTCGTCATCGGCGTGCTCCTGGCACTCGGTACGTCGCTGGGCCAGCGCCTGCTGCGCGGGGGGACGCTGCCGGGCGCGGCAGCGCTGCGCGCGCTGTGGATCGGCGTCACCCGTCCGTGGCGGATCGCCTCCGCGCCCGCGCGGCGCGGCCGGCTCGACCGGGTGCTCGTCTGGCTGCTGCCGACCCTCGCGGTGGTCGTGTCGCGCCTGGACTACACGTGGTTCGCCGCACCGGCGCACCTCGTCGTCACCCTCGGCGCGTGGCTTCTGTTCGTCCTCGTGCTCCGGCTCTCGCTGCGCGGTCGCGACCCGTGGCTGCTGTGGGCCGCCGTCGGCGGGGCGGCCGTGCTGCGCACCGTGATCCTGCTCGTCGGGCTGGTGTCACGCGGTCCCGGCGGCTACTGGTTCGCGTTCTGGACCCGTCCCGAGGCCCGCACGGTCTACGTGACGATCGCGTTCGCGGCGTTCCTCTGGGTGCTCGTCGTCGCGTGGACGACCGCGCGCTACGCGTACGGCGTCACCCGTCGCGGCGCGTGGGGGCGGCTGCTCGTCGCCTGCGGCGTGCCGCTGCTGCTGCTCGGCGGCCTGGTGACGGCGATCGGCCTGGAGACCGCCCTCACGGCGTGGAACGACCAGATGGCGCTGCTGCCCTGGGGCCTCTCGCGAATCCTCGGCATCACCGTCTACCTCGGCATCCCGACCGAGCTGCCGGCGTACGTCGCGGTCCTCGGCGGTCTGCTCGCGCTGGTCGGCGCCGCCCTCTGGCTCTGGGCCCGACGCCGCGATGCCGTCACGGCTCCGACCGCGACGGTCTGAGGGTCGCGAGAACTAGCCGAGCAGGCGGTCCGCGAGGCGCGTGACGTGGCGCAGGTCGGTGCCGCAGCAGCCGCCGACGACGCCGAGGCCGGGCAGCGCGTCGAGCAGTGCGGCGTAGTCGTCGGCCAGCTCGACCGGATCGCCCGAGTCGACCGTCTCCAGCTCGTCGAGCTCGGCGTGGCTGAGCCGCGAAGCGTTGGCGCGCAGCGCCCCGATGCGCGCCACCCAGTCGCCGTCGTCGAGTCCCGGCTGCAGATGGGAGGGGTGGGCGCAGTTGACCATGAACCAGGCGGGATAGCCGTCGGTCGCGGCGTCGACCGCGGAGATGGCCGACGCGAGCGTCTCGCCGGTGGCCAGCCGCCCGTCGGTCTCGACGGTGAAGCCGACGACGGCCGGCACCCCGACCTGGGCCGCTGCCGTCGCGAAGCCGACGCCCTCGTCGGCGTAGGAGAACGTGAACGCCGTGACGAGGTCGACGCCGGCGTCGGACAGGTCGAGCACCTGGGCGCTGTGGTGCTCCGCCGCCTGGTCCGGCGTCATGGTCGAACCGGGCACGTAGCCGTCGCCGCGCGGTCCGACGCAGCCGCTCAGCACCACCTTCGTCC
>JBGAJT010000154.1:0-8356 GCA_044224785.1 Candidatus Nanopelagicales bacterium
GGACCGGCTCGTCGGAGTCCCGGTCGACGTGCAGAGGGGAGGTCGGCAGCCCTCGATCCATGGCTGCCGGCCTCCCCTCGTCCGAACTGGTCGATCAGGTGGTGCTGACGATCAGGCGTTGTCCTCGGGGTGGTGCTGCTGGTGCTCGCCCGTGAGGAACCCGTCGTGGTGGTGCTCGAGCGCGATCTCGTCCGCCGAGGACACGCCCTCGGGCAGGTCGATCGTGTGCTTCGGCCCGGTGAACCAGTTCTTCGCCGAGACCTGCCACCAGATGGTGATGATCAGCAGGACGCCGAGGACCACGATCGGGGTGTAGTTGACCGCGACCCACGAGAAGTCGTTGACGCCGTCGGTCTCGTGCAGCGGCCAGCCCTGCGGCACGGTCGGGAACAGGAAGTAGATGCTCGTGATGGCGATCTCGATGAGCGCGAGAGGAGCCATCCACTTGTACTTCTTGCCCAGCGTCCACGAGCCCGGCTTGAACTTGGTCGTGTCGTCACCGGCACGCCAGCGCAGGTAGATCGGGATCGCGAACGCGACGTACAGGCCGATGACGCCGATGGAGACGACCGCGTAGAACGCGACCGGGATGCCGTTCGGCGCCTTGTACAGGGCGGGGAGGGTGATGAGGACGCCGATGACCGCCGAGGCGAGCACCGCGTTGACCGGCACCTTCTCCTTGTTGACCTTCGCCCACAGCTGGCCGCCGGGCACCGCGCCGTCGCGCGAGAACGCGAACATCATGCGCGAGGTCGAGGTGAGGCAGGCGGTCGAGCAGTAGATCTGGCCGATGGTCGAGATGACCATGACGGTCTTGAAGAGCGGCATCGACAGCGACGACGCGAAGATCGAGATCGCCGTGCCTCCGCCGTACGGGTTGACCGTCGGGTCGAACGAGTTGATGTAGTCGAGGTGCGTCGCCGCGAACACGAAGGACAGCAGCAGGATCCAGCCGCCGATGGCGGAGTAGAAGATCGAGCGCCAGATGCCCTTGGCCGCGCCGTCAGCGGCGCCCTGGGTCTCCTCGGAGAGGTGGGCCGAGGCGTCGTAGCCGGTGATCGTGTACTGCGTGAGCAGGAAGCCCAGGGGCAGGACGAAGATCCAGAACCACGCGCCCGACGTCGGGTCGCTCGGGTCGCCGAAGCCGGAGTTGTTGATCCGCTCGGTGAAGACGAACGACACGCTCTGGTGCTCGCTCGGCCCGAAGATCATGATCAGGATCACGATCGTCGCGCCGATGACGTGCCACCACACCGAGACGTTGTTGATGACGCCGAGGATCGACGTGCGGAACAGGTTGAGCACCGTCACCAGGATCATCACGACGATGAACCAGAAGAACTGCTGGTGCAGGTAGTCGCCGCCGAGGAAGTCGGTGGCGTAGCTCTCGCTGAACAGGCCGATGGTGATGTTGAGGAACGTCGCGGAGCCGTAGACGACCGACGCGATGATGCCCAGCAGGCCGACGAGGTTGAGCCAGCCGGTGTAGAAGCCCGCGCGCGGACCGCCCAGCTTGCTCGCCCACCAGTAGATGCCGGCCGAGGTCGGGTACGCCGACACCAGCTCGGACATGCAGAAGCCGATGATGAGGATGAAGGTGGAGAGGATCAGCCAGCCCCACGAGATGGCGATGGGGCCACCGTTGTTCCACGCCACGCCGAACGTGGTGAAACAGCCGGCGAGGATCGAGATGATCGAGAACGAGATGGCGAAGTTCTGGAAGCCGGACCAGGAACGACTCAGTTCCTGCTTGTAGCCCAGCTCAGCGAGCATCCGTTCGTCGTCGCTGAGTTTCGAGGTGTCGACCACTGTCCCCTCCTTCGGGAACTGAAGCCCACGGCGGCGCCGCGGCCTTGTTCGGAAGTGTGTCGGCACCGCCGTGCTCGTCGGTCGCGACACGCGGGAGCGTGCCGACCGGGGCCGGCGGTGCGGCGTCAGTCGCTGCGGCGCACCTCCTCGAGGAGGCGACCGAGGTCCGGGCCGTCGAACTCCGCGACAGCCCGGTCGTACTTCTCGAGGCCCCACGACCAGAAGTCGAAGTCCAGGTCGCTGGTGCCCTCCTGGATGGAGGCCCAGAGCATCCATCCGTACTTGCTCATGAGCCCCCAGAGACGGGCTCGTGCCGTGAGCGATGTCGAGGGGTGTCCGACGTACGCCGAGACCAGCCGGTCGAGATCGTCGGGGGTGCCCGCCGCCTCGCTCCAGACGTTGCCGATCTCGAAGAACGGGTCGTTGTTGCCGGAGTACTCGTAGTCGATGAGCCACAGCCGGCCGTCGTCGATGAAGTTCGCGGCGAGGAGGTCGTTGTTGCACGGCACCGTCGGGACCGGGCGCGCTGCGAGGGCTTCGCCGATCGCGCGCGCGTGGTCGGCGAAGTCGAGGTAGCGGTCGGGGAGGCGAAGCCCGCGCTCCTGCACGATCGAGAGGTAGTGCGGCTGCAGGTGCAGCATGTCGAAGTCGTTCACGAACCGCGGGCCGGCGTGCAGCGTGCGGCAGGCGGCGGCGATGCGCGGGGCGTTCTCGGGACGCAGGACGTCGTCGTTGGACCACGTCGAGCCGTCGACGAAGCGGACGACGAGGACGCTGACCTCGGGCGCGTAGGCGATGACGTCGGGCGCCGCACCGCTCGCGGCGGCGGCGACGGAGTTCGCGTGCTCGTTGGTGCGGTCGATGGCGAGCAGCGCGCTCTCGGGGGACGAGAGGCGGGCGACGTACTCGCCGCGCGGGGTGCTCACGCGCACGTTGCGGTTGGTGAGGCCGCCCGACAGGTCGGAGACCGCCGTGCGGTCGGCGAGCTCGGGGACGGCGTCGAGACGTGCGAGCAGGTCGGCGCCGAGCGCGTGGTCCACCACCACCGCTATCTCGCCTCTCCTCCGCCTTGAACGCTCCCACGACCCGCTGGCGCCCCCGTGCCGCGTGCCGCGACGTGCGGCGATGCCGGAGCGTATTCCTCCGGGGGGCTGCTCGGGGCCGTTTCGGTCTAGACCGATCCGCGGTTCGGCACCCATCCGGAGCCCGGACGCGGCAGGGTGTGCCTACCGACCCCGAGAGGAACACGGATGTCCGGCAACGCAGTCGCCCCCGAGGGCGCCCCCCTGTCCGTCGAGCAGCTCAAGGCCGAGGTCGCCGACGGCCGGATCGACACGGTCGTCGTGGCGATCACCGACATGCAGGGCAGGCTGCAGGGCAAGCGAGTCCACGCGCCCTACTTCGTCGAGCACGTGCTGCCGCACGGCACCGAGGGCTGCAACTACCTGCTCGCCGTCGACGTCGACATGAACACCGTCGACGGCTACGCCATGTCGAGCTGGCACAGCGGCTACGGCGACTTCGTGATGGCCCACGACCTCGGCACCCTGCGCCGCGTGCCCTGGCACCCCGCGACCGCGATGGTGCAGGCCGACGTCACCTGGCTCGACGGTCGCGACGTCGTCGCCTCGCCGCGTCAGGTGCTCAAGAAGCAGCTCGCCCGCCTCGCCGACGCGGGCATGGCGGCGTACGTCGGCACCGAGCTCGAGTTCATCCTCTTCAACGACACGTACGAGGAGGCGTGGAAGAAGGGGTACCGGGACATGAACCCGTCGAACCTCTACAACGTCGACTACTCCATCATCGGCACGTCGCGCGTCGAGCCGCTGCTGCGGCGGATCCGCCTGGCGATGGACGGAGCCGGGCTGCAGGTCGAGAGCGCCAAGGGCGAGTGCAACTTCGGTCAGCACGAGATCGCATTCCTGTACGAGGACGCGCTGCGCACGTGCGACAACCACGTGGTCTACAAGACAGGTGCCAAGGAGATCGCCGCGCAGGAGGGCTACGCGCTCACCTTCATGGCGAAGTACAACGAGCGCGAGGGCAACTCCTGCCACATCCACCTGTCGTTCCGCGGCACCGACGGCTCGCTGGTGATGGCCGACAAGGCCGACGAGGAGCACGGGATGTCCGACGTCGGCCGGCAGTTCATCGCCGGCCAGCTGGCGCACCTGCGCGAGCTGTCGCTGATGTTCGCGCCCAACATCAACAGCTACAAGCGCTTCGCGCCCGGCTCGTTCGCCCCGACCTCGATCGAGTGGGGCCGCGACAACCGCACCTGCGCCCTGCGCCTCGTCGGACGCGGTGCCGGCCTGCGCATGGAGAACCGCGTGCCGGGCGGCGACTGCAACCCCTATCTCGCGGTGGCCGCGATGGTCGCTGCCGGCCTCGACGGCATCGAGAAGGGCATGGAGCTGCGCCCGGAGGAGAAGGGCAACGCCTACGCCTCCGAGGGCGAGAAGGTGCCGTGGCGCCTGGCCGACGCCGTCGACCTCTGGGAGGGCTCGTCCTGGGTCGCCGAGACGTTCGGCGAGGAGGTCCAGAAGCACTACGCGAACATGGGCCGCATCGAGATCGAGGACTTCGCCCGGACCATCACCGACTGGGAGAGGTTCCGGGGCTTCGAGCGCCTCTGACCCACCCGCACGACATCCCGGCCCTCCGGTGGAGGACGATCGGGGTGCCCCGAACCGCACCGCCCGAGGAAGGTCCCGTGACCGCGCTGCACGACGTCATCAGTCCCGTCACCGAGGAGGTCGTCGCCTCGGTCCCGTCGTTGTCCCTCGAGGAGACCGACGCCGCGATCGCCCGCTCGAGGAAGGCGTTCGAGACCTGGCGGCACGTGTCGCCGGGCGACCGCGCGCGCATCCTGCGCCGGTTCTCGGCGCTGGTCGACGAGCACAACGAGGAGCTCGCGCAGCTCGAGGTGCGCAACGCCGGCCACACGATCGGCAACGCGCGGTGGGAGGCGGGCAACGTCCGCGACGTCCTCGCCTACTACTCGGGTGCGCCCGAGCGCATGCTCGGCCACCAGATCCCGGTCGCCGGCGGCGTCGACATGACCTTCCACGAGCCGCTCGGCGTCGTCGGCGTCATCGTGCCGTGGAACTTCCCGATGCCGATCGCCGGCTGGGGCTTCGCACCCGCGCTGGCCGCCGGTAACACGGTGGTGCTCAAGCCCGCGGAGCTCACGCCGCTCACCGCCGTCCGCCTCGCCGAGCTCGGCCTCGAGGCGGGCCTCCCCGAGGACGTGTTCCAGGTCCTCACCGGCAAGGGCTCGATCGTGGGGGAGCGGTTCGTGACGCACTCGCACGTCGCGAAGGTGGTGTTCACCGGCTCGACCGAGGTGGGCATCCGCGTCGCCGAGGGCTGCGCCCGCGGCGTGAAGCCGGTGACCCTCGAGCTCGGCGGAAAGAGCGCCAACGTCATCTTCGACGACGCCGATCTCGCGAAGGCCGCAGCGACCGCGCCGTACGGCGTCTTCGACAACGCCGGCCAGGACTGCTGCGCCCGCTCGCGCATCCTCGTGCAGCGCTCGGTGCTCGACGAGTTCCTCGCGCTGCTCGAGCCCGCGGTGCTCGGCGTACGAGTCGAGGACCCCTCGCTCGACACCTCGGAGATGGGGCCGCTCATCAGCGCCGGCCACCACGCGACGGTGTCGTCGTTCATCAGCGACTCCACCAACGTCGTGATCCAGGGGCAGGTGCCCTCGGGCCCCGGCTACTGGTACCCGGCGACCGTCGTCATGCCCTCGAGCGAGGACGACCCGCTGATGACCGAGGAGGTATTCGGCCCGGTCGTGTCGGTCATGGCGTTCGACGACGAGGCCGACGCGATCCGCCTCTCCAACGCCACCGACTACGGGCTGTCGGGCTCGATCTGGACGCGCGACGTCGGTCGGGGGTTCCGGGTCGCGCGCGCGACCGAGAGCGGCAACCTCTCGGTGAACTCGCACTCGTCGGTGCGCTACTGGACGCCGTTCGGCGGCTTCAAGAAGTCCGGCCTGGGCCGGGAGCTCGGACCGGACGCGCTGCATGCGTTCACCGAGGTCAAGAACGTGTTCATCTCAACGGAAGGCTGAACGGACGTGGACAGGTACACCGGGCGCACCGTCGTCATCACCGGCGGCGGAAGCGGTATCGGCAAGGCGACGGCGGAGCGCGTGGCGTCCGAGGGCGCGAACGTCGTGATCGTCGACATGAACCTCGACGCCGGCACCGCGGTCGCGGAGGCGCTGGGGGGCATCGCCGTCAAGGCCGACGTCACCGACGCCGACGACGTCGCGCGCATGTTCAACACGGCGTTCGACACCTACGGCTCGATCGACGTGTCGTTCCACAACGCCGGCATCAGCCCGCCCGACGACGACTCGATCCTCACCACGGGCATCGAGGCCTGGGACCGCGTGCAGAAGGTGAACCTGACGTCGGTCTACCTGTGCTGCAAGGAGGTCATCCCCTACATGCAGCGCCAGGGCAAGGGCGCGATCATCAACACGGCCTCGTTCGTGGCGACGATGGGCGCTGCGACGTCGCAGATCTCCTACACGGCGTCCAAGGGCGGCGTGCTCGCCATGAGCCGCGAGCTCGGCGTGCAGTTCGCGCGCGAGGGCATCCGCGTCAACGCGCTCTCCCCGGGACCGGTCAACACCCCGCTGCTCGTCGAGCTGTTCGCCAAGGACCCCGAGCGTGCGGCGCGCCGCCTGGTGCACATCCCGTTCGGCCGCTTCGGCGAGGCGAGCGAGATCGCGGCCGCGGTCGCCTTCCTCGGCTCCGACGACGCCTCGTTCATCACCGCCTCCAACTTCCTCGTCGACGGCGGCATCTCCGGCGCCTACGTCACGCCCCTCGACTGACGCGCGGCATCGTTCGTGATCTTGGTCAGTTGCGACCTTCTCGGCTCGGGAAGCAAGCAACTGACCAAGATCACGCCCACATGGTCTCGGATCTAGGCTGAGGTCTGTGACGACGATCGAGCTGGACGGGCGCTGGCACATCACCGGGCACCTCAACGGCGGGTACCTGGCCGCCGTCTGCGGCCAGGTCGCGTCCGAGGCCCTCGGGGGAGCGGCCCCGTTCACCATCAGCACCCACTACCTCGCACCGGCGCGAGGTGCCGGCCCGGCCGACGTCGAGGTCGAGGTCCTGCGCGAGGGCCGCCTCTCGACCGCGCGGGTCAGGTTGTCCCGCGAGGGCACGACGCTGCTCGAGTCCCTGGTGACTACCGGGACGCCGAAGGCGCACGCGGCTCTGCGCGAGGACGCGACCCCGCCGGACATCCCGACGTGGGAGGACCTGCCCTCCGCCGACACGACCCCCTTCTCCGCGCAGGAGGGCAACGACGTGCTCCGGCACGTCGACCTGCGGCTCGACCCGGACGACGCCGCCGCGATCAGCGGCGGTGCCCCGCTGGACCGCGCGGTCGCCCGCGGTCGGATGGTCTACCGCGACGGCAGCCCGGCCGACCTGTTCCTCGCCTCCGCGGCCTGGGATCTGCTGCCGCCGACGCCCTGGTTCGTGCACATCTGGACGGGCGCACCGACGGTCGCCTCGCAGCTGGTCCTCTATCCCGGCGAGATCCAGGGCCCGCTGATCCTCGAGGCGCGCGCCGAGACGATCCGCGAGGGGATCGCCGACGAGACCGCCCGCGTGTGGGACGCCCGAGGCCACCTGATCGTCAGCTCCCGCCAGACCGCGATCATCACCTGACGCAGCTCCCCTCGGCGCGCGCAGCGGCCATGGGAGCGCGGTGCGTCGACGCCGCGGTCCGCCGGTGCCACGATGCGCGCATGGACGAGGTCGCCACGTTCTACGCAGGCTCCGGCGGGCTGGTGCACGCCATCGGCACGGCCCTCGACTCCGCCGGTCTGGACCGGTCGGCGCTGCGCCCGGCCGACCTCGCACCCGTCGACGAGTTCCACATCCGCGGACGCGCCGCGACGCTCGAGATCGCCGAGGCCCTCGGCGTCGGCGAGCAGTCGCACGTCCTGGACCTCGGCAGCGGGCTGGGCGGACCGGCACGCACGATCGCAGAGGTGCGGGGCTGCACCGTCACCGGCGTCGACCTCACACCCGAGTTCTGCGAGGTCGCGACCGCCCTTTCGGAGTGGACCGGGCTGGCCGACCGCACGCGGTTCCTCGCGGGCGACGCGACCGCCACCGGTCTGCCCGACCGGTCGATGGACGCCGCGATGACCGTGCACGTGGCGATGAACATCGCCGACAATGGGGCCCTGTACGCCGAGGCGCTCCGGCTGCTCCGGCCCGGTGGGCGCTTCGTGGTCTACGACGTCCTGCAGGGCGAGGGCGGCGACGTGCAGTACCCGGTGCCCTGGGCGAACGATCCGTCGACGAGCTTCCTCGCGAGGCCTGCTGACATGCGCGCGCTGCTCCCGGCTGCCGGCTTCGAGATCGAGTCGGAGGTCGACTCGTCCGACGAGAGTCTCGAGTGGTTCCGTCAGGTGCGCGCCCGCATCGAGCGCGACGGACCGCCGCCGGTCACGTTCGTCGCGTTCCTCGGCGACGCGTTCGGCCAGATGGCCGCCAAC
>JBGAJT010000155.1:0-8260 GCA_044224785.1 Candidatus Nanopelagicales bacterium
GCCGTCGGTCGGCTCGCGCAGCGGGTGGCCCGGCAGACCACGGGGTATGCCGACCCCGTCCTCGTCCTCCCCCAGGTCAGCGACTGCTACCGCGCCCGACGCCTGCCCTGACTGCGTCGCCGAGGCCCGCCGCCGGGTCGGGTGTGCTGCGCCACGGCACTCCTTCAGGGTGGATCGGATCGGGGCGACCTCGGACACATCGTGGACTTTGGACTCTGCACCGGCATACGGCACGCAATAGGTTCGTACCATGCGCATCGGTGTGCCCGCAGAGACCCATCCGGGCGAGACCCGGGTGTCCGCAACCCCCACGACGGTCGCCAAGCTCCTCGGCCTCGGCTACGACGTGCTCGTCGAGTCCGGCGCCGGGCGGGCGGCCAACCACTCCGACGCCGCCTTCGAGGCGGCCGGGGCGAGCATCGGCGCCCGCGCGCAGGTGTGGGCCAGCGACATCGTCTTCGGGATCAACTCCCCGACGACCGAGGAGATCGCGATGCTCCGGCCCGGGGCCATCGTCATCTGCCTGCTGGCGCCGGCCCTCAAGCCCGATCTCGTCGCCGCGCTGACCGAGCGCGGGGTCACCGCGATGGCGATGGATGCCGTGCCGCGCATCTCGCGCGCCCAGGCCCTCGACGTCCTGTCGTCGATGGCCAATATCGCCGGCTACCGTGCCGTCCTCGAGGCCGCGCACGAGTTCGGCTCGTTCTTCACCGGTCAGGTCACTGCCGCGGGCAAGGTCCCACCGGCGAAGGTCTTCATCTCCGGCGCCGGTGTCGCCGGGCTCGCCGCGATCGGCACCGCCGGCAGCCTCGGCGCCATGGTCCGGGCCACCGACGTGCGGCCGGAGGTCGCCGAGCAGGTCGAGTCGATGGGCGCGGAGTTCGTCAAGCCCAATGTCGCCTCGCAGGAGGTCAGCTCCGACGGCTACGCCAAGGAGGTCGGGGCCGACTATGCGGCTGCTGCCGCCCTCATGTATGCCGAGCAGTGCGCCCAGGTCGACATCGTCGTGACGACCGCGCTCATCCCGGGACGCCCTGCCCCGCGGCTGATCACCAAGGAGATGGTCGCGGCGATGAAGCCGGGCTCGGTCATCGTCGACATGGCGGCCGGGTCGGGCGGGAACGTCGAGGGCTCGGTCGCCGACCAGCTCGTCGTCACCGACAACGGCGTGAAGATCATCGGGTACACCGACCTCGCTGGTCGGCTGCCGGCTCAGGCGTCCCAGCTCTTCGGCACCAACCTGGTCAACCTGATGACCTTGCTGACTCCGGGCAAGGACGGCCAGCCGGTCCTCGACTTCGACGACGTCATCGTCCGCGGCATGACCGTGTGCAAGGACGGGACGACGATGTGGCCGCCACCGCCGGTGCAGGTCAGCGCCGCGCCCGCCGCGGCTGCTGCCGCTGCCGTGGCCGCGAAGCCGGAGAAGGTCGTCAACCCGAACCGGAAGTTCTGGGTCATCGGCATCGTCGCGGCAGCCTTCCTGCTCCTCTCGACGATCCTCCCGGGGGCCTTCCTCCCGCATTTCACCGTCTTCGTCCTCGCGGTGGTCATCGGGTACTACGTCATCGGCAACGTCCATCACGCGCTGCACACCCCGCTGATGTCCGTGACGAACGCGATCTCCGGGATCATCGTCGTCGGCGCGCTGCTCCAGGTGCCCTCGGACAATCCCGCGATCAAGTGGGTGGCCTTCGTGGCGATCCTGCTCGCCAGCATCAACGTCTTCGGTGGCTTCACGGTCACCCAGCGGATGCTCAACATGTTCCGGAAGGCCTGAGCCATGTCGACGAGCCTGGTGTACGCGGCCTATATCGTCGCCGCCATCCTGTTCATCCTGGCCCTGGCCGGGCTGTCCCGGCACGAGAGCGCCAAACACGGCAACCTCTTCGGCATCGCCGGTATGGCGATCGCCCTCGTCGCGACGATCATTCTCGCGATCAATGGCGTCTACCGCAGCGGGCTCGACGAGGCTGCGAAGAAGGCCGGCGAGTGGGGCCTGGGGATGCTCGTCCTCGCCATGGTCATCGGTGCGGCCATCGGCATCTGGCGGGCCCGCGTCGTCGAGATGACCGGTATGCCGGAGCTCATCGCAATGATGCACTCCTTCGTCGGTCTGGCCGCAGTCCTCGTCGGCTACAACTCGTACCTCGAGGTGCACGGGAACCCCGTCTATGAGGACCTGATGCACAGGGCGGGCCTGACCGGCATACACAACGGTGAGGTCTTCCTCGGCGTTTTCATCGGTGCGGTGACCTTCACCGGCTCGATCGTCGCCTTCCTCAAGCTCAGCGCGCGGATGTCCTCCAAGCCGCTGATGCTGCCCGCGCGGCACTGGCTCAACCTGCTCGCCGTCGTCGTGTCCTTCGGGCTGCTCATCGCCTTCATCCTCAGTCCGCAGCTGTGGATACTCGCCGCGATGACGGCGATCGCGCTGGCCTTCGGGTGGCACCTCGTCGCCTCGATCGGCGGCGGCGACATGCCCGTCGTCGTGTCGATGCTCAACAGCTACTCCGGCTGGGCCGCCGCGGCGTCGGGCTTCCTGCTCGAGAACGACCTGCTCATCGTCACCGGTGCGCTCGTCGGCTCCTCCGGTGCGTACCTGTCCTACATCATGTGCCGCGCGATGAACCGCTCGTTCATCTCCGTCATCGCCGGCGGCTTCGGCATCGAGGCCGGCCCGGCGGAGGACAAGGACTACGGCGAGCACCGCGAGGTCAACGCCGAGCAGGCCGCCGAGCTCCTCAACGGTGCGTCGTCGGTCATCATCACGCCCGGCTACGGCATGGCCGTCGCGCAGGCGCAGTACGGCGTCGCCGAGCTCACCCGCAAGCTGCGCGACAACGGCACGACCGTGCGGTTCGGCATCCACCCCGTCGCGGGTCGCCTGCCCGGCCACATGAACGTGCTGCTCGCCGAGGCGAAGGTGCCCTACGACATCGTCCTGGAGATGGACGAGATCAACGACGACTTCGACGACACCGACGTCGTGCTCGTCATCGGCGCCAACGACACCGTGAACCCCGCGGCCGAGGACGACCCCACCAGCCCGATCGCCGGCATGCCGGTGCTCAAGGTGTGGAACGCCCGCAACGTCATCATCTTCAAGCGATCGATGGCCTCGGGCTACGCCGGCGTGCAGAACCCGCTGTTCTTCCGCGAGAACTCGGCGATGCTCTTCGGCGACGCCAAGGACCGCGTCGAGGACATCATCCGCGCCCTCTAGACCAGCCCCACGCGCGTGATCTTGGTCAGTTGCGAGCTACCCGGCCCGGGAAGGTAGCAACTGACCAAGATCACGCGTTCTCTGCAGCCGGGGCGACGAGGTCGAGCCAGCGCTGGGCGGCGCGCGGGGTGCGCAGGTGGACCTTGTGCAGGGCGGCGTTGGCCGGGTCGCGGAAGCGGGTGCGCATGTCCTCCTGCCGCGACCGGTAGGCACGCACGGACCACTGGATCGGGTGCTCGGGGTCGAGCCAGGCGCGGAAGTCCTCGGTGTTCCCGTTGAACATCGGCTCCTGGTCCCAGGCGCGGGCGAACGACCGGCGGGTGACCCGGCTCGTGACGACCCATCGCGCGAAGTCCAGGAAGATCACCGTGTCGGCGCGCGACCACATGAGGTCGCGGACCTCCTTGTATCCGTGCGAGTCGAAGACCCAGGCGTCCTGCGCCACCACCGCGGCGACGTCGTCCTCGAACGTGGGGATCGGAACCCACCCGGGCCCGTGGTAGAAGCCGTCCATCTCGAAGTACGGCAGCCCGGTACGACGGCACAGCTCGCGGGCGAACGTCGTCTTGCCCGCCCCCGAGATCCCCCCGATCAGCACGCGCTGCACCCGCCGGAGGCTACCCGCCGGCGAGCAGCGCCTCGAGGCCGTTCCGGTCGGGGAGGTCGTCGGGGCGGACGACCGCGCCGTCGCGGACGAAGAGGAACGCGGCGTCGACCTGGTCGACCGGTACCCCGACGAGCTCGGCGTAGGCGACGCGGTAGATCGCGAGCTGCAGCGGATCGGCTCCGTGGTCCTTCGACGTCTTCCAGTCGACGACCTCGTAGCGGGTCGTGCCGTCGTCGTCGGTGCTCGCGAACACGGCGTCGATCCGGCCCGGGACCACACGGCCGCCGACCACGAGGGAGAACGGCACCTCGATGCCCACCGGCGAGCGGTCGGCGTACGGCGAGGCCAGGAACGTCTCCTGCAGCGCGGCGAGCGCGGCGTCGGACTCGACGTCGTCGTCGGCGGCACCGGGCAGGTCGTCGGGGTCGAGCAGCGGACGGACGCCGTAGTGCGCCTCGACCCAGGCGTGGAACCGGGTGCCGCGCCGGGCGGCGGGGGCGGGACGCGACGGCATCGGCCGGGCGAGGCCCTTGGTGAACGCGTCGGGGTCCTCGGCCAGACGCACCAGGTCCGACGCCGACAGCGAGCTCGGCAGCGCGATCCGACGCACGGCGGCGCGCTCGGCGCGGCGCTCCTCGAGGAGCAGCGCGATGTCGTCGTCCCAGCCGCGCACGGCGTCGAGGTCGGCGCCGTCGAGGTCGGACAACGGACCGATGAGCACCTCGTGCTCGGTACGCAGGTCGGCGAGATCGAGGTCGAGCGACGACAGCACCTCCGCCGCCACCTCGCGGCGCCGGTCCTGCGCCGCGCGGTCGGGCACCACCGGCCACGACACCTCGAGGACGTCGTCGAGCACGGGGTTCGTGTCGTCGTCGCCCGGGCGGTCGGCCCAGGACGCGACCTCGCCGTGCCCCTCGAGCGCGGCGTCGCGCAGCGCGACGAGGTACGCCGACGGCCCGCGCGGCTTCTTCTGCGACGGCCCCCACCACGACGCCGACGCGACGAGCAGCCGCTCCGCGCGGGTGAGCGCGACGTAGGCCAGCCGCCGCTCCTCGCGCTCGTCGTGCTCGCGGCAGTCGAGCTTGAACTGCTTGAACGACGCGGGGACCAGGCCGACGAGGTCGGGCAGCGACGACGCGTCGCCGCGCAGCGGGTAGGGCAGGGTGGCGCGCGCGTCGGTCCAGCGCGAGCGGCCCTTGCTCGACGGGAACACGGACGCCGTCAGCGACGGGAGCACGACCACCGGCCACTCGAGGCCCTTGGACCGGTGCACCGTCATCAGCTGCACGGCGCCGGGCGACGGCGGCCGGTCGAGCTCGGGCACCTTCTCGTAGCGCTCGGCGAGCCGCAGCCACGACAGGAACGCACCGATCGACGTCGCGCCCTCCGCATCCTGGAACGCGGCGACGAGGTCGACGAACGCGTGCAGGCCCTCGGCCCGGCGCAGCGCGAGCAGCTCGGGCGCGGCCGACAGCTCGACGTCGAGCCCGGTGGTCGTGACCACCCGGTGCACGAGGTCGGCGAGCGGCTCGCCGACGTGGCGGCGCAGGGCGCGGATCTCCCCCGACAGCAGGGCGAACCGGCGACGGGCGTCGTCGCCGTAGGGCAGCTCGCCCGGGTCGTCGAGGGCGTCGAGGAGCGACACGACGTCGGCCGGGTCGGCTCCCCCGACGGCGTCGTCGAGCTGCCCCTCGAGGTCGAGCTCGTCGTCCCACGCATGGCCGCCGGCCAGGGACCGGGCGCGGCGCCCGAGCAGCGCGAGGTCGCGCGCACCGATGCGCCACCGCGGCCCGGTGAGCAGCCGCACGAGGGACGGGTTCGCGGTGGAGTCGTGCAGGACGTCGAGGACGCACAGCACCTCGACCACCTCGGGCACCGTGAGCAGACCGTCGACGCCGCGCACCTCGACCGCCACTCCGCGGTCGGCGAGCGCGCGCATCATCGCCGGGAAGTCGGCGCTCGCGCGGCACAGCACCGCGACGTCGCTCGGCTCGGTGCCCGCCGCGATCGCCCCGACCACCTGGTCGGCCAGCCAGTCGACCTCCTGGTGATAGGTCTCGAGCAGCGCGACCCGCACGTGGCCCGGGCCCTTCGCGGCGTTGGCGGCGACGAGCGGCGCGACCTGCGGGTGCAGCGCGCGCAGCGGCTGCGCGACGAGGTTGGCCGACTCGAGGATGTGGACGCCGGAGCGCCGGTTCTGCGCCAGCGGCAGCACCGGGGCTCGCACGCCGGGCGCCGGCGCGAAGTGCTCCGGGAAGTCGTCGATGTTGGCCACGCTCGCGCCGCGCCAGCCGTAGATCGCCTGCAGCGGGTCGCCGACCGCGGTGACCGGGTGACCGCCGCCGAACAGCCCGGTGAGCAGTCGACGCTGCGCGACCGAGGTGTCCTGGTACTCGTCGAGGAGGACGACCCGGAACTGCTCGCGCAGCGCCGCACCCACCTCGGGGCACTCCTCCGCCAGGCGAGCGCCGAACCGCATCTGGTCGGAGAAGTCGACGACGTCGAGCGCCCGGCGCGCGGCGCGGTACTCGTCGACGAGGTGGCTGAGCTCGAGCCGCTGCAGCGCGACGAGCCGCGCGTCGCGCGCGCCGGCGGACACCTTGTCGAGGGAGTCGACCTCGGCGATGAAGTCGAGGTCGTGGGCCCGCACGTCGTCGGGCTCGAGGCAGTGCTCGGCGAGCTCGCCGTCGAGCGAGCGCACGCCCTCGACGAGCGTCTGCACCGCGACGCCGAGGCCGGAGAGGTCGCGACGGGTGCGGGTGACGACGCGGTGCGCGAGCTGGTAGGACGCCGCCTCGCCGAGCAGCCGCGAGCCCGGCTCGACGCCGATGCGCAGGCCGTGCTCGGCGAGCAGCCGGCCGGCGAACGCGTGGTAGGTCGCGACGGTGGGCTCACCGTCGAGCAGGTCGTCGTCAGGGTCGCGCGGGCCCGACTCGGCGAGGTCGCGCATCGCCGCGCGCACCCGGGTGGCGAGCTCGCCGGCCGCCTTGGTGGTGAAGGTGAGGCCGAGCACCTCGTCGGGGCGCACCTGGCCGGTGGCGACCAGCCACACGACGCGCGCGGTCATGACCGTGGTCTTGCCGGAACCGGCGCCCGCGACGACGACGTACGGCGAGAGCGGCGCGGTGATCGCGGCGATCTGCTCGTCGCTGAACGGCGTGCGCAGCAGGTCGCGCAGCTGCGCGACGCCGAATCCGGGGACGGCGCTCGTGGGACGGACGGCGGTCACGGGAGCACCTCCTGGCCCTCGTCGCTGGCCGGGCACGTGCGCCGCAGCGCGCAGAACCGGCACTGCGTGCCGGGGCGCGCCACGAAGTCCTCGCGGCGCACGCGGGAGTCGGCGTCGGCGAGCGCGACGTCGACCCACGAGCCCTCGGGCGGCAGCGCGTCCTGCGCCGCGATGGTGGGGTCGCCGTGCGCGTCGAGCCGCAGCATCACCAGCTCGGCGCCCGCGACCGCGACCGGCTCGCCCGGGTCGGGGAGGCCGACGGCCGCGCGCACGTCGTCGGGCAGCGGGTCGAGCGCGCCGGCGAGCACCGCGGCCTGGTAGACCCCGAGCTGCGGGTGCCGCTCGAGGTCGGTGCCGGTCGGCTTGGACTTCGAGGTCTTGAGGTCGGCCACGTGGACGCCGCCGTCGGCATCGACCTCGACGCGGTCGAACGAGCCGCGCAGCCGCACGCCGTGCTCGCCGACCGGGAGCTCGACGTCGAACTGGTGCTCGCTCGCGACGAGCGTGCGGTCGGGGCGGCCGGTGTGCCAGGCCAGGAAGCGCTGCAGCGCGAGCGACGCCTCGCGCCGCTCCACCGACGACTGCCAGACGGCCTCGAACCCGAGCTCGCCCCAGACGCGGTCGACCTGGTCCTCGAGGACGTCGAGGTCGGCGGGCAGCTCGCCGCGCGCGACGTGGTCGGCGAGCACGTGCACGATCGAGCCGAACCCGAGCGCGGTCGTGCGCGCGACGGTGGCCGACGACTCGTGCTCGAGGAACCAGCGCAGCGGGCACACGCTGAGGCCGGAGAGCTGGCTGCCGGAGAGGGAGAGCGCCTCGTCGACCGGCCGCACCGGCTGCTCCGACGAGGTCGGGTCGAGCACCCCCCACCAGCGGTCGGGGTGCGCGGACGGGACGAGCGCACGGCCGTCGGCGTCGAGCGCGCCGGCGAGCACCGCGAGACGCCGGGTCGCCGCTGCGCGCAGGGCCGCCGGGCGACGGGGGTCGACCGCGGTCGCGCGCAGCTGCGCGACGAGACCGCTCACCGACAGCGGGCGCGGCGGACGACCGAGGACGTGGTGGACGTCGTGGACGCCGCCGGCGAGCAGGTCGAGGAACCGGGAGGGCTGCTGGCCGTCGTCGAGGGCGGAGCGGACCGCGGTGACGACGAGGCGCTCCTGCGCGCGGGTGCAGGCGACGTAGAACAGCCGACGCTCCT
>JBGAJT010000156.1:0-8213 GCA_044224785.1 Candidatus Nanopelagicales bacterium
CGGCCCACAGGGGTCGCCGCCCAGGCTCGCCCGCCATGAGCCGACACCTCCCCCGCGCCCGCGCCGGACGACCGCTGCTGCGCCGCGGTCGCGACCAGGTCCAGGTGGGCCTCGATCCCGCGTCCGCGCTCGTCGTCGACGGGCTGTCCGACGTCGCGAGCGCGGCGCTGCTCCGCCTCGACGGCGCGACCGGGCGCCACGACGTGCTCCGCCTCGCACCCGAGCTGCTCGAGGTGCTCGCGTCGCTCGAGGAGCACGGCGTCCTCGAGGACGAGCCGGCCGGCACGCTGGCGGCCTGGCGGCGCGAGCGGATGGCGCCCGACCTCGCCGCCCTCGCGCTGCGCAGCGGCACCAGCCGGGCCGCTGAGGCCGTCCTGGTACGCCGTGCCCGCAGCGCCGTCGTCGTCCGCGGCACCGACCGCGCCGCCGCGCAGACCGCCCTCGGCCTGGCCGCAGCCGGCATCGGCACCGTCGCGCTCGAGGGCCCGGACCGCACGACGACCCCGGCCGACGTGACGGCGTCGGCGCCCAGCGAGGTCGACGCCTCGTGGCGCGAGCAGGTGGCGGAGGCCGTACGCCGCCTCGGTGCGCACCCCGTGCGCGTGGGCGTCCGGCCGCCGGCCCTGGTCGTGGTCTCCGCAGCGGCCGACGCCGACGTCCCCTGGACCGATCCCGAGCTCTGCGACGACCTGCTCGCCGACGGCGTCACCCATCTGCCGGTCGCGGTGGCCGGGGAGTCCGCTGCGGTCGGCCCGATGGTGGTCCCCGGGCTCACGCCGTGCCTGTGGTGCCTCGACCTGCGCAGCCGCGACCTCGACCCGGCGTGGCCCGCCCTCGCCGACCAGCTGCGGCTGCGCCACCCCCACGCCCGGGCGCACGACGGCGTGCTCGCGACCGCGGCCGCAGCGCTCGCGGTCGGCGAGGTCCTGCGGGTGGTCGACGGCTCCGGAGAGCCCGTCACCTACGGCGCGCAGCTCGCGCTGCACGCACCCTCGACGGTCGCCCGGGAGGTCGCCGTCGTACGTCATCCGGCCTGCGGGTGCGGCTGGGGCGAGAACCGGGAGAGAATGCCTGCGTGACCGACCTCCCCCGCCGCGCCGTCACCCGCAGCGCGCGCCTGGCCGCCCTGCCCCTGGGCTACGCCGGACGCACGGCGCTCGGCTTCGGCAAGAAGGTCGGCGGCAAGCCCGCGGAGGCCGTGGCCAGCGAGATCCAGCAGCGCACCGCCGAGCAGGTCTTCAAGACCCTCGGCGAGCTCAAGGGCGGTGCGATGAAGTTCGGCCAGGCGATGAGCATCGCCGAGGTCGCGCTCCCGGAGGAGATCCTCGCGCCCTACCGCGCGACCCTCACCAAGCTGCAGGACGCCGCCCCCGCGATGCCGGCGGACACCGTGCACAAGCAGCTCGCCGCCGCTCTCGGCGACGACTGGCGCGACCGGTTCCAGGAGTTCGACGACACCCCCGCCGCCGCGGCGTCGATCGGCCAGGTGCACAGGGCGGTGTGGCGCGACGGCCGCGAGGTCGCGGTCAAGATCCAGTACCCCGGCGCCGGCAAGGCGCTCATGAGCGACCTGAACCAGGTCTCGCGGATGGCGCGCATGTTCGCGTCCATGTCGCCCGGGCTCGACATCAAGCCGCTCCTCGAGGAGCTCAAGGACCGCGCCGCCGAGGAGCTCGACTACCTCAGCGAGTCCAACTACCAGCGCACCTTCGCGGTCGCGTACGACGACGACGAGGACTTCGTCGTCCCGCACGTGCTCGCGGCGTCGCCCACGACCGTCGTGTCGGAGTGGCTCGAGGGCTACCCGCTCTCCCGGGTGATCTCCGACGGCACGCCGGAGGAGCGCGACCACTACGGCACGCTCTACCTGCGCTTCCTCATGTCCGGCCCCGCGCGCGCCGGCCTGATGCACTCCGACCCGCACCCGGGCAACTACCGGGTCCTGCCCGACGGCCGGCTCGGCGTCCTGGACTTCGGCGCGGTCGCCCGCCTTCCCGACGGCCTGCCGACGTCGATGGGCCACCTGCTGCGCCTGGCCACCGAGGGCGACGCGGCGGCCGTGGTCGAGGGCCTGCGCGAGGAGGGCTTCGTACGCCCCGGCGTGGAGGTCGACGCCGAGCAGCTGCTCGACGTCCTGCGCCCGTTCGCCGAGCCCGCGGAGCACGAGTACTTCCACTTCTCGCGCGAGTGGATGCGCAGCCACTTCACCCGGCTGTCGGACCCGCGCAACCCCGACATGCAGCACGGCTTCAAGTTCAACCTGCCGCCGCAGTACATGCTCATCCACCGCGTGTGGCTCGGCGGCATCGGCGTCCTGTCCCAGATGGACGCCACCGTGCCCATGCGCGGCGAGCTCGAGCGCTGGCTCCCCGCCTTCGCCACCTGACCCGATCCGGATCGAGGCGGGCGGCTGCCTCCCGGGGCGGAACGGTGCTGGGGCGTCGGTGGGTGCTGGCATGCTGCGGCGGTGAGCGTCACCGACCGGGTCCCCGCGTGGACCCTCGCCGTCGGGTCGATGCTCTCGGTCCAGCTCGGTGCGGCCCTCTCCGTCGACCTGTTCCCCCACGTCGGCATCGCCGGCACCGCCTGGCTGCGCCTCACCTTCGGCGCGCTGATCTTCCTCGCGTGGGCGCGGCCGCCGATCCGCTCGTGGTCGCTGCGCGAGCTCCGCACACCGATCCTGCTCGGCGTCGTCACCGGTCTGATGACCATCGCCTTCCTCGGCGCCATCGAGCGCCTGCCGCTCGGCACCGCCGTCGCGATCGAGTTCCTCGGGCCGCTCACCGTCGCGGCCGTCCGCGCGCACTCGCGGGCCTCGCTGGTCTGGCCGTTCGTCGCGCTCGCGGGCGTGCTGCTGCTCACCGAGCCGTGGGCCGGGTCGGTCGACCTCGTCGGAGTCGGCTTCGCCCTGGCCGCCGCGACCGGGTGGGGCACCTACATCCTGCTCACCCAGCACGTCGGCGACCGGTTCACCGGCGTCGACTCCCTGGCCATCTCCATCCCGGTCGCCGCCGTGACGGCCGCGTTCGCCGGTGTGCCGCAGGCGATCGGCGGCATCACGCCTGGTGTGCTCGGTCTCGCGCTCGTCGTCGCCGTGCTCATGCCGGTGATCCCGTTCGCGCTCGAGCTCTTCGCGCTGCGCCGGCTCACGGCGTCCGCATTCGGCACGCTGATGGCCCTCGAGCCCGGCTTCGGCGTCGTCGTCGGGGCGCTGATCCTGCACCAGGTTCCCGGGCCGCTCCAGGTCGTGGGCGCCGTGCTCGTCGTCGTCGCCGGGGTCGGCGCCGAGCGGCTCGGCCGCCGCGACGACGAGCAGCCCGGCTCGACAGTCCTCGAGCCGCCGGGCATCTAGCCCGGCTCAGGACGCCGCGCACCGAGGTACGGCGGGCATCCGCCGTACGTCGTCGATCGGGGGGCGAGGTCGGCTCAGGTCACCAGTACGCGGCGTCGAGCTTGGCCTCGATGTCGCGCAGGTGCTCCCGGGCGCAGGCCGGGCAGTAGTGCAGCTCGGTCCCGCGCTCGTGGGAGGTGACCCACGAGAGGGCCGCGAGCTTGCTCTGCTCGTCGGCAGCGTCGTCCAGGGTCGTCCCGCACAGGGCGCACGGGTGGGCAGGAGCCGGTGGGTCAGCCCAGGTAGAGGAAGCCGGGGCCCTCGTCGCGCCAGGCGATGCCCAGCGGGTCGAGCGCGGCGTGCAGCGCCGGCGTCCACGAGCCGGTGATCGACTCGTCGGCGGCCTCGAAGCCGTGGTCGGCGGTGAGCAGCAGCAAGGTGCGGTCGAGGACGCCGATCGACTCGAGATGGTCGAGCAGGACGCCGAGGCGCCGGTCGCAGTCGCGCAGGCCGTCGGCCGCGATCCCCGAGCGCGGCCCGCCCGCGTGGTGCGCGGCGTCGGTCGTGTACTGCGACCACCAGAGAACCCGGGGCCGGTCCGCCTCGGGGGCAGACAGCAGCCCGAGCATCGTCGAGAGCCCGAGCAGGTCGATGGCGGAGTAGAAGGCGTAGTCGTCGTCCTCGCCGCACCGCGCATGGGTGACCAGGTCCGAGGCGAGCGGGTCGGGCAGGAGCGCGCGGATCGCCGTGGCGAAGTCGCGCGACTCGCCGCTCCCCGCCTCGCCCGGGTCGACCGCCTCCCCGCTCGCGAGCGCCGCGCGCACCAGCGCGAACGTCGAGGCCCACGACCCGCGCTCGGTCATCTCGTTGACGCTCGCCGTACGTACGCCGGGACGCGCAGCCGTCACGGCCTCGAACAGCGTCACCACGCCGTCGCGGTAGAGCTCGCCGGTGCGGTGCCAGGTCGCCGGGTCGTTGGGCACGACCCGCTGCTGCTCGTCGCGGTCCCAGTAGACGTTGCCGACGACGCCGTGCCGCCCGGGCCCGACACCGGTGAGGATGCTCGTGTGGTTCACGAGCGTGAGGCTCGGGAACTCGGCCACCGCACCGCCCGCCAGCGCGCAGCCGCGGTCGAGCAGCCGCGCGATCGCGGGGAGCTCGCCGCGGGCGGCGAGGTCGAGGAGGGAGCCCGGGTGGCCGCCGTCCCAGAGCAGCCCGATCACGTAGTCGGCGCCCGGCTCGACGAGGTCGTCGCGCACCCGGCCGTCGAGACCGTCGAGGTCGTCGCGCGGTACGCCGGCGGCGTGGGCGAGGGTCGGCATCACATCGACGAGGCGCGCGTGGTCGTGCACGATCCCGCGGGCCGTGACGCCGGCGCCCGACACCAGGAACGGCGCACGGGACTGGATGACGTCGAGCGAGCCGTGCTCGCCGTGGTGCCCGCCCTCGTCGGGGAACCAGTGCGCCGCGGTGTGCACGATCGCGACGTCGGGGCTGCGCCGGTCGCTGAAGAACGACGCGAGCCGCAGCCACGGCAGCGGGTAGGCGTTGCGGTCGTGCGGCGGCGAGGGGTCGGCCGCCTCCTCGCCGTAGGGCAGGAAGGCCATCGGGTCGGTGCTCGGCAGCGGGTGGCGGCCCTCGAGCACCACGCCCTCGGGGTGCTCGGCGTCCAGCCGCGCCGTGCCGCCGTGGTCGGCCACCAGCACCGCCCGCGGACGCCCGTCCTGGTCGCGACCCGCGTCGGGGTCGACCCAGGCGACGACGTCGACCACCGGCGCGAGCTCCGGCGAGGTCAGGGCGGTGACGGCGGCGTCGAGCGCCTCGTGGTTCAGCACGCCCCGATCATGCCCGAGCCCGCACGCCGCGACCGACGACCGCCACAGGACGTCGAGCGGCGGGCTGCCGCGTTGTGGGCGGCCCGGCCATGGCACGGACGACCCGGTGAAGAGCGCCGTAACGCGGAGGGGTGCTGGCGTCCCGTCGTCGGATGACCCGAACGACCCAGCCCGCAGTCGATGGGTGCTCAGAGTGACCTCTAGGCCTCGCTCAGCACCCATCGACTCTCGAACGAGGTCGATGGGTGCTCAGGGTGGTGTCTAGACCTCGCTCAGCCCCCATCGCCCTCGGAGGGGTCCGGACATGGCGACGGGCAGGCAGCCCTCGAGGTGGGCTGCCTGCCCGTCTCACCCTGCACGCTCTACCGCGCGATGGCGATGGAGTACTCGCGCGCGATGTGGTTGGCCGCGGCTCGTGCCTCCTCCGCCTTGCGCTCCGCCTGCGCGGCGCGACGCGCCCGCTTGGCGATGCTGCGGATCCGCCAGGCCTCGGCCTGGCGATGGCGTTCATGGATGTGGTTGCGAGCGATCTGCTCGGAGATCGAGTACATATCGGGCTCCAGGGTCGAGGTGGGTGCCAAGGGCACCCGGATCACGGGGTCCGCGAGTGCGGACCGGAGGGAGAACGGCGAGCCGTTCTCGGTACGACGCGTCATGCGGCAGCTCCTTCGCGCTGCGCGGGGACGGTCGGGGCCGACGTGGCGAGGTCGCTGTCGGGGTCGGCGTCGCCGATCCCCATCGCGAGCTCGGCCAGCCGGGCCTCGAGCGCCGCCTCGGCGGCTCGCCGGTCGAGGTGGTCGTCCTTGCGAGGGCGGCCGGGCCGGCGCTTGCGCGCCACCACCGATCCGCGCTCGAAGAGCTCTCCACCCCAGACGCCCCAGGGCTCGCGGCGCTCCAGGGCTCCGGCGAGGCAGGCTGCGCGCAGGGCGCAGTCGCCGCACAGGGCCTGGGCTGACGCGACGTCCTCGGGGCTCTCGGCGAACCACAGCTCCGGGTCGTACGACCGACACGGAGTGTCGATGTCGATCCAGTCGGTCGGCGTGGTCCCGGTTCCCAGGGTCAGGGTCAGGTCCGTGAGGACGCTCATCGTGCGGTCACCTCCTTCACGTGCCGCGGGGTCTCCGCGGTCCTCGATGCGTGCAGTGCAGGGGGTCGTGCGGGTGGTGCGGCACCGTCCGAGGGGTGGCGGGCGGTGCTGTCGTGCGGTGCATCCCTGGCCGGGGATACAAAAAGGCCGCGGTTCCCTGTGCGGGATCCGCGGCCTCGAGGTGCCGTTGGGTGGGTATCACCCTGAGGATCCTCGAGACTGCGGGTCGAACGACGTGCCATAGGTGCGGAGGCCGCTGCCGGTCCAGACGCGATCGGTCGTGACGGTGGCCGGGACGACGACGGACTTCTTGCCCAGGGCGAACGCGCGGACAGCCGCCATGCCGGCGGCGGCAGCGGCGAACGCGGGCAGCACGAAGGCAGCCGCGTGGTTGATGGTCGTGATCATTGCGGTCCACCTCCTTCGTGCCTGGTGACGACTTGGTCGGTCGTCAGCGCGTCCCTCGCGCGTACAGGTGAGGGTACGCAGGCCCGGCGGGAGGGCGCAACGAGATATTGCGGCGAGTCTCGATCGTGACCGGAAAGTCCACGCCATCGACGGCCCCGGAGGCCCGACGACGCCCGGATCAGGCCGGTTCGTCGGCGGTCACGACGGCGTCGCCGCGGACGAGGGCGAGCAGCGTCTCGCCGTACGCGTCGGCCTTGCGGGCGCCGATGCCCGACACCCGCAGCAGCTCGGCGCGCGAGGACGGCAGCGCGGTCGCGATGCCCTCGAGGGTGGCGTCGCTCATGACGACGAACGCCGGGACCGACTGGCGGCCGGCCTCGTCGAGGCGCCACGCCTTGAGCCGCTCGACCAGGGCCTCGTCGTACGACGCCGGGCAGGTGCCGCACCGGCCCAGGGCGATCTCGCGGCCGGTGACCAGCGCCTTCCCGCACACCCGGCACGCGTCGTTGGTGCGCCGCCGAGAGCGGGTGCGCGACCCGCTCCCGCGCACGACGCCGCCGCCGGTGCCGGCGCTCGACGGGTCGGGGCCGAAGGCCGCGTCGAGGAACGGCGACCGCTCCCGACGTCGGCCGGCACGGCTGCGCGCCCACGACAGCTGCAGGTGCGTGCGGGCGCGGGTGCAGGCGACGTAGAACAGCCGTCGCTCCTCCTCGAGCCGCGCCGGGGTGTCGGCGTACTGGATCGGGAACGTACCGTCGGTGAGCCCGGCCACGAGGACGGCGTCCCACTCCAGGCCCTTGGCCGCGTGGACGGTCGCGAGGGTGACGCCGTCGGCGGCGGGCGCGGCCTGGGTGGCGGCGCGCGAGTCGAGGTCGTCGACGAGGTCGGACAGCGTGGCCTCGGGGTTCTCCCGCGCGACCTCGTCGGCGAGCGACACGACGCGCAGCAGGTTCTCCCAGCGCTCGCGCACCTTGCCCGTGCCCGAGGGCGGCTCGTCGGACCAGTTCATCGCCGAGAGCACCGAGCGGACGTCGGCCGCGAGGTCGCCGCTGTCGCCGCCGCCGCGAGCGGCGCCACGGATGCGCGTGACCGCCTCGCGCACCTCGCCGCGCTCGAAGAACGCCGACTCGCCGCGCAGCACGTAGGGGATGCCGAGCTCGCCCAGCGCCTCCTCGAAGGCCTCGGACTGCGCGTTGATGCGGTAGAGCACCGCGATCTCGCGCGCCGGCACCCCGGAGCCGAGCAGCTTCTTCACCGACGACGCGACGCCTGCCGCCTCGGCGAGCTCCGTCACGCACCACTCGCCGTCGGCGAGGCGGTCGAGCGGCTGCGCGAGCTGACCCGGCGCGCGCACATCGTCTACGGCTTCGTCACCGACGCCGAGGGGCGGCTGCGTGGCGTGTTCGCGTTCCGCGAGCTGCTGTTCGCGAAGCCCGAGGACACGGTCGAGTCGCTCATGGTGCGCGAACCCTTCGCGCTGCGGCCGGAGATGACCGTGCTCGACGCGGCGCGCGAGGCGATGACTCTGCACGTCCCCGCCTATCCGGTCGTC
>JBGAJT010000157.1:0-8147 GCA_044224785.1 Candidatus Nanopelagicales bacterium
GGTGCTCGAGAAGTCCTGGGGCCCCTACCCGATCAGCCACGAGGGTCCGCGCTTCCCGTTCACCGACGTCTGGCTCGACCCCGGCGCCGCGACCCCCGACGGCCCGCCGCTGTGGTTCGGCGGGCAGGGCATGCACGTCCCGCTCGCCCGACGGCTCGCCCGCTACGGCAAGGGGCTCAACCCCTTCGGCCCGCTCACCGACGACGACCTGGCGCTGCTCGCCGACGTCATGCACCAGCACGGCCGCGACCTCTCGGAGCTGGAGATGGTCGGCGGGATCCGTGGGCGGTTCACGGGCAGCGACGACGTCGCGAGCCTCGACGAGGCGCTCGAGGACCTGCCCCGCCAGCTCGCCCAGGGCTTCCGCACGATCTGCTTCAAGCCCGCGATGTTCGTCGACAGCGCCGACGAGGTCCCCGACCTCTGCGCCGAGCTGGTGGAGAAGGCCGAGCGGATCGCCCGCGACGTCGGCTGAACCGACTTCTGCCCACCTAGTGGCCCTTTCCAGCGCCCGAAACGCCGGGGAAAGGGCCAGTAGGTGGGCAGAAGCTGGTGGGGCTACAGGTGGTAGGCGTACTCGAGGAACTCCCAGTCGGTGACGTACCGGTTGAAGCGCTCGAGCTCGTTGCGCTTGTAGGTGACGAACGAGGTCACGAAGTACTCGCCGAGAGCCTCGACGAGCTCCTTGTCGGCCTCGAGCGCTTCCGCCAGGCTCTGCGGGAGCATCGGGGCGCTCTCCGGGTCGTAGCCGTAGCCCTCGAGCGGCACCGGCGGCTCGAGCTCGTCGCGCACGCCGAGGTAGATCGCAGCGCCGATCGCGGCCATCGCGACGTAGGGGTTCGCGGTGGCGTCGCCGAGGCGGACCTCCATGCGCGCGGCGCCGCCGCGCTCCGGCGGGATGCGCACCATCGCGCTGCGGTTGTCCAGGCCCCAGTCGATCAGCCACGGGGCCAGCGTGTCGGGACCGAAGCGCTTGTAGGAGTGGATCGTCGGGTTGAGCAGGGCCGCCAGTGCGGCCGCGTGCTTGAGGACGCCGGCGATCGCGTGGCGCCCCCGTGCCGAGAGGCCGTCGGTGCCGTCGGGGTCGCCGAAGACGTTCTCGCCAGCGTCGTCGACGAGCGATACGTGCAGGTGGAAGCCGCTGCCGCCCTCGTCGTTGAACGGCTTGGCCATGAAGGTGGCCAGCATCCCCTCGTGGCGCGCGATCTCCTGCACCGCCGACTTCATCCGGAACGCGCGGTCGGCGGCGTCGACGAGCTCGGAGTGGTTGAGGTTGATCTCGAACTGGCCGGCGCTGAACTCGTGGTTGGCGGCCGTCACCTGGAGGTTGGCGTCGCGCATGTGCCGCAGCATCGACAGCGCGATGCCCTTCGGGTCGCCCTTGCGGCCGACGACGTAGACGTTGCCGGGCTCGTCGGCGTAGCGCTTCCAGCCGCGGTCGCAGGTGGGGTCGGGCTCCAGGACGTAGAACTCGAGCTCGGGGCCGATCACCGCGGAGAGGCCGATCTCGGCGAGCTTCGCGGCCACCGAGCGGGCCAGCTCGCGGGGCGACTCGGGCGCGGGGTCCCCGCCCTGCGCGAAGGTCTCGCCCAGGCACCAGGCGGCCCCGGGCTCCCAGGGCAGGTCCGTGAGCGTCGCGAGGTCGGGGACGACCTTGATGTCGGGCAGACCGTCCTCGAGACCACCCTGGACGGGCACCACGTCGCCGCGGGGGCTGGTGTGGAACACGGCGCGGCAGAACGCGATCCCGTGCCCCATGGCGGTCGGCAGCTCGTCGATGAGGACGTCGCGCCCGCGGTCGGTCCCGATCAGGTCCGGGTACGAGACCCGGATGACGTCGATGCCCCGCGCCCGCAGGTCCTCGATGACCTCGGCGACCCGCTCCATGTCCACCGGCTTGCCCACGCTCGTGCCTCCTCGAGATGGTCGTTCGGAACCGAACGATGACCGGACGATAGTGCGTCCGCCGCCGCAGGGGAAGGGTTTCCGGCAACCCGGTTCCCGCGTCGGACGGGCGTTGCGCACGCCCGGGATCGGCCATATGTTCGGGCCCGAACGAAAGGATGCCGCCGTGCGCGCTCTGTTCATCCAGCAGGACCACGTGTCGCCCGTGGGACCGGTGGGCGAGGCCTTCGCCGACCGCGGGTACGAGATCGAGGAGTTCCTCGTCGTCCCCGAGCACTCCTTCCACGAGCCCGGCGTCGAGGTCGTGTTCCCCGACCCCCTCGCCTACGACGCGATCGTGCCGATGGGCGCGCCCTGGTCGGTCTACGACGAGTCCACGATCGGCGCCTGGGTGCTCGAGGAGATCGGGCTGCTGCGCCGCGCCCACGAGGCCGGCGTACCGGTGCTGGGCATCTGCTTCGGCGGCCAGGCCCTGGCGACGGCTCTCGGCGGCTCGGTCGAGCGGGCCCCGGGCGCGGAGATCGGCTGGTACGAGCTCGAGGTCGAGGAGCCCGGGGTCGTGGAGGCGGGCCCCTGGTTCCAGTGGCACCACGACCGGTGGACGCCGCCGCCGGGCTCGCGCACGATCGCCCGGACCGAGCTCGCGCCCTCGCAGGCGTTCGTCCTCGGACGCTCGCTCGGCGTCCAGTTCCATCCCGAGCTCACGGGCACCCAGCTGCAGGGCTGGTACGACAACGGCGGCCGCAGCTACCTCGACGACCACGGGATCGACGCCGACGCGCTCCTGGAGCGCACCGACCGCGAGGGCGAGGCGGCCGCGGCGCGCAGCCGCACGCTCGTCGGTCGGTTCCTCGACCAGGTGGCCGGCCGACCGGTCGACTAGATCGTCCTTATCCGAACGATCTCTCCTACACTGCGCGCATGGCCACGGCAGCCCGGCGCGGGCGCTCCACCACCGCAGCCCCGCGGCAGGCCGCCCACCTGGCCGACCCGGCGGACTGCGACACCTCCGCCTGCCCCTGCGACGACGGAGCGTGCGCCTTGTCCCGATACGTCCGAGCCACCGAGGCGGCCCAGGGCGACGACGGCCACCGCACGCTGGAGGCGACCGAGCAGGCGGTCGCCGACCGCCTCGCCGGCCTCGAGGTCGACATGACCGCCATGGCCGCCGTCTCGAACATCTACCGCGCGGCCAACGCCGTCCGGAACCACGTCGAGCGCACCGTGCTCGCCCCGCACGACCTCACCTGGACCGGTTGGGTCGTGCTCTGGGTGATCTGGATCTGGGGCGACATCGAGAGCCGTCACGTGGCGGCGGAGGCGGGCATCTCCAAGGGCACGCTCACCGGCGTCGTGAGCACCCTCATGGACCGCGGCCTGGTGAAGCGCCGGGTGCACCCCGACGACGCTCGCCGCGTGCTGCTCTCGCTCTCGGCGAAGGGCCAGAAGCTGATGGCCGAGGTCTTCCCCGAGTTCAACGCGGTCGAGGCGCACGTGACCGCGACCCTCGCGGAGAAGGACATGCTCGCGATGGCCCGCTCGCTGCGCGCCGTGGTCAAGCAGGCCGAGAGCTCCTGACGCTCAGCCGCGGGTGGCGTCGACCAGCCCGCGAAGCACGGCGAGCTGCACCGGGTCGGTCTCGGCGGTGTCCTCCGGGTGCCACTGCACGCCGACGAACCAGCCGTCGTGGCCGTCGAGCTCGATCGCCTCGGGCGTCCCGTCCTCGGCGCGCGCGACGACGTGCAGTCCGTCGCCGAGCCGCTCGATCGCCTGGTGGTGGTAGCACGACGCCGTCACCTGCGCGCCCACGGCCGCGGCCAGGCGCGAGCCCTCGTCGACCGCGACGTCGTGGACGACATGGCGGTGCGGGTCGTCCATGTGCTGGCGCAGCGTGCCGCCGCGCAGGACGTTGACGACCTGCGTGCCGCGGCAGACCGCGAGCAGCGGTACGCCGGCGCCGAGGGCCCACTCCGCGACGGCGAGGTCGAACCCGTCCTGCTCGTGGTCGACGTCGTAGACCGCGTCGTGCTCGACCTGCTGGCCGTAGCGCTCGGGGGAGAGGTCGCCGCCGCCGGGGAGGAGCACCGCGTCGGCGAACCGGAGCCGGTCCGCGACCTCGTCGACGGTGACGACGCCGTCGGGCGCCCAGGGATGCACGGTGATCGGCTCGCCGCCGGCGCGCAGCACCGCCTCCGACAGGGCGCGCGCCGTGACGATGGCGCGGTAGCGCAGCGCGCTCGCCGACGCCGAGAAGCGGCCGGGGATCACGACGATCGGAGTTCGCGACATGTCTTGACGACCCTCTCCGGCGGCAATACGTTTGGCTCCGAACGATATCGGAGCCGGAGCAGGTCGGCCACCCCTTCCCGTCTTGGAGGACCAGGCGCATGACGTTCGCGGAGGTGGCCGGGGTCGCGGTCGACACGAGGCACTGGATCGGCGGCCAGCGGGTCGTGAGCGTCGACACGTTCGAGGTCGTGTCGCCGCTGGACGGCCAGGTCATCGCGCACGTGAGCCGCGGCGGTCAGGCCGAGGTCGACGCCGCCGTCGCCGCTGCGAAGGAGGCGTTCGTCGGCTGGTCGCGCACCACCCCCGCCGAGCGCTCGGCGATCCTCAACCGCGTCGCGGACCTGGTCGAGGAGCGCGTCGAGGACCTCGCGCAGGTCGAGACCCGCGACAACGGCTCGCTCCTGCGCTCGCACCGCCGCGGCGTCATGCCGCGCGTGGCGATGAACTTCCGCCACTTCGCGAACTACCTGCTCGAGCTCGGGCATCCCGACTTCGAGACGCGCGGCCACCGCAACCACGTCTCGTGGGACCCAGCCGGCGTCACCGCGATCGTGACCCCGTGGAACGCCCCGCTCATGCTCGCCACCTGGCGCATCGGCCCGGCCCTCGCCGCCGGCAACACCGTCGTGGCCAAGCCGCCGGAGTGGGCGCCTCTCACGGCGTCGCTGCTCGCCGACATCACGAAGGAGGCCGGTCTCCCCGACGGCGTCTTCAACGTCGTGCAGGGGATGGGCGTCGAGGCCGGTGCGCCGCTCGTGGCGCACCCCGACGTCCGCCGCGTCTGCTTCACCGGCTCGGTGCCGACCTCCATCAGGATCGGCGAGGCCGCGGCCCGCAACGTCACGCCGGTGAGCTTCGAGCTCGGCGGCAAGTCGCCGCTGCTCGTGTTCGACGACGCCGACCTCGACCTCGCCGTCGACCTCGCCGTCGAGCAGTTCGACAACTCCGGCCAGGTCTGCCTCGCTGCGGTCCGCATGCTGGTGCAGGACGGCATCTACGACGAGTTCCGCGCCCGCTTCCTCGCCCGCGCCGAGCAGATCGCCCAGGGCGACAGCCGCGACGAGGCGACCGACATCGGTCCGCTGGTGAGCCGCACGCACTTCGAGCGCGTCGACGGGTTCGTGAAGCGCGCGGTCGCCGACGGCGCCTCGGTGATCCTCGGCGGCGGCCCCAACGACGAGCTGAACAACGCCACCGGCGGGTTCTTCTACAAGCCGACGGTGTTCGAGGGCGTCGACCGCTCGATGGAGATCACCTGCGACGAGGTGTTCGGCCCGGTGCTGACCCTGCAGCGCTTCTCCACCGAGGAGGAGGGCGTCGCGATGGCGAACGACACCGACTACGGCCTCGCCGCCACCCTCGTGACGGGCAGCAAGGAGCGCGCCGAGCGCGTCTCCTCGCAGCTGCGCGCGGGCACCGTGTGGATCAACTGCTTCTTCGTCCGCGACCTGTCGGCGCCGTTCGGCGGAAGCGGCCGGTCGGGCATCGGCCGCGAGGGCGGCATCTGGTCGTTCGACTTCTACTGCGACGTCAAGAACTCGGTCTTCGCGCCGAAGGGATGGAACTGACATGGGCGAGGTCGTCGGCGCGGGTCTGCTCTCTCACGTCCCCACGATCATGCTGCCGCTCGAGACGCGCCTCGAGCTCAACGAGGGCAAGGAGATCTCCCTCGTGCCGGCGCTGCACCAGCTGCGCGCCGAGAAGTTCGAGCAGCTCGACTACGACACCGTGATCGTCCTCGACTCCCACTGGTTCACGACCGTCGAGTTCGTCGTGACCTCGCAGGACCTCCGCGCCGGCCTCTTCACGGCCGAGGAGCTGCCGCGCGGCATGTGCCGGATCCCCTACGAGTGGAAGGGCGACCGCGAGCTCGCGGAGGCCATCGCGGCCGAGGGCGAGCCCGCGGGCACCTACATCACCGCGATCGACGACCCCTACCTGCCGCTCTACTACCCGTCGATCAACCTCTGGAGCTACCTCGGCAAGGGGATCGACAAGCAGTGGATCTCGATCTCGGTCTGCCAGACCGGTGAGACCGACGACTTCCTGCGCGTGGGCCGCGCGATCCGCGCAGCGATCGAGAAGACCGACCGCAAGGTCATCGTCATCGCGACCGGCTCGCTCTCGCACACGTTCCACAAGCTCAAGGAGCTGCGCAAGCACGAGGCGAGCGACCCGTCGCACATCCACAGCCAGAAGGCCCGCGACATGGACCACGAGCGGCTCGGCTGGTTCTTCGAGGGCCGCCACGACAAGGTTCTCGAGACGATGCCGGAGTTCCTCACCGTGCGCCCCGAGGGCATGTTCGCCCACTACCTCATGATGGCCGCCGCGCTCGGTGAGGAGGAGTTCTCCGCACCCGGCGTGCAGTACGGCGACTACGAGAACTCCGTCGGCACCAGCCAGGTCCACGTCTGGTTCGACCGCCCCGCCGCCGGCTGGACCGCGCCCCGCGCGTCCGCCTGACCTCTGCGAACGACGAAGGAGAGCTCGTTGACCGAGTACCGCCGCATCCTGCTCGAGGGCGCACCCGTCCAGGTCGTCCGGCACGGCGACACCCTGGTCGCGGGCGACGGCCGCGAGGTCGGCGTCGACGACGCCGTGCACCTGGCGCCCGTCGAGCCGACGAAGATCATCTGCGTCCACCTCAACTACGACAGCCGCACGCAGGAGTTCATGACCAAGCTCCCGCCGGCGCCGACGTACTTCCACAAGCCGATCACCGCGCTGAACTCGCACAAGGGCGCCGTCGTGCGCCCCCAGGGCTGCAAGTGGCTCAACTACGAGGGCGAGATCGTCATCGTCATCGGCCGCACTGCGCGCAACATCTCGCCGCAGGAGGCGGGGGACTACATCGCGGGCTACACCGTCGGTAACGACTACGGCCTGCACGACTTCCGCGACACCGACGCGGGCTCGATGCTGCGCGTCAAGGGTGCCGACACCCTCGCTCCGGTCGGCCCCGGTCTCGTGACCGGCTGGGACTTCCGCGACAAGGGCATCCAGACCCGCGTGAACGGCGTCGTCAAGCAGGACTCGACGACCGCGGAGATGGAGTGGGACATGCACTACCTCGTCGCCGACATCGCCCGCACCATCACCCTCGTCCCCGGCGACATCCTCTACTCGGGCACGCCCGCCTTCTCGCGCACGGTCTACCCCGGTGACGTTGTCGAGGTCGAGGTCGAGGGCCTCGGAGTCCTCTCCAACACCATCGTCGAAGGCCCGACCCCGATCCGCTCCGACGTCGGCGCGCAGCCGACGGAGAGCGAGGAGGTCATCTCGACCGCGCAGGGCGGCGACTGGGAGTTCCGCGGCATCCGGACCCCGTCCAAGGACCTCTACCCCTCGACCGTCGAGGAGAAGTCCTGACGCCGGTAGCCTGCGGGCATGCCTGACGAGCCCGGCCTGCCCTTCGACCCCATCGCGGAGGCGCACCGGCAGTGGGTGGCGCACGGCTGGGGCGACGCCGCCGACGGCATGGCCGCGGTCACCTCGCTCATGCGCGCCCACCAGATCGCAGTCTCGCGCGCGGAGGCCGTCGTCCGCCCGTTCGGGATCACGTTCGCGCGGTACGAGACGCTCATGCTGCTCTACTTCTCGCGCCGCGGGTCGCTGCCGATGAGCGTGCTCGGCTCGCGCCTGCAGGTGCACCAGACGAGCGTCACGAACGCGGTCGACCGGCTCGAGGCGGCGGGGTACGTCGTACGCCGTCCGCACCCCGACGACCGGCGCTCGACCCTGGTCGAGGTCACGCCCTCCGGGCGCGAGCTCGCCGAGAAGGTCACCGCCGAGCTCAACGTCAAGGTGTTCACCGACCCCGGCCTCTCGCCGAGCGCGATGAGCCGCCTGGTCGCCGTGCTGCGCAGCTATCGCAAGGACGCCGGCGACTTCTAGGCCTGCGGCAGGCCCCTGGCCGCAGAACCATCCCGATCGGCGGGTGCGCGCGCGCC
>JBGAJT010000158.1:0-8099 GCA_044224785.1 Candidatus Nanopelagicales bacterium
CTTCGCTCGGCAGCGAGAGCGTCACCGCCAGCCCGTCGCGCTCGAGCAGCGGCGCCACGCGCTGCACGACGTCGCGCCGCAGCGGCGCCAGCGGGTGCGGCTCGATCGCCAGCGCCCGCTCCTCGCGCGCGAGCGCGAGCGGTTCGGCGCGTACGCGACCTCGACGATGGGCGGCAACCTGCTCGCCGACCTCGTCCAGCGGCACGTCGCGCTGGCGCAGGCGGAACAGCTCACGTCGCAGGTTGCGCCGCGCGTCGGCGCAGGCCCGGGCCGAGGCCTCGACGGCGTCGACCTGACCGTCCTCCCCGAGCGCCGGAGCGAGGCAGCCGGCGAACAGGCCGACGCCGGAGTACAGGTCGAGCAGGTGCTCCCCCGGCTGCGGGTCGAGCGCCGTGCGCACCGCAGCGACGAGGGTGTCCGCGGCGCCGGGGTGCACCTGCCAGAAGCCGTCGGAAGACACCCGCCACTCGCGGCCGCCGGCGAGCTCGCGCACCCAGCCCCGCCCGCGCAGACCGGGGACGTTGACGTCGCGGGGCAGGCTGCGACCGAGCGATGCGGGCTCGACCACGACCGACCGGTCGCCCCCCGACGACGCCACGGTGGTCACCGCGTCGGTGCCCGGCCACCGCTGACGGGTGACGCCGATCCCGTCGAGCTCGTCGGTGACGAGCGGGCACCGTTCCACGGTCTCGACACGGCCGGAGCGGTGGCGGTGGAAGCCGGTCGCGCCGTCGGCGTCGACCGCGTAGCGCACGCGCGTGCGCCAGGCCCGGCCGTCTCGGTCGCCGGGCACGGCCACGACGTCGACCGCCTCGTCGAGGGGTACGCCGCCGATCTCGTCGAGACCGCCGAGGCGCGACAGCTGCTCGCGCAGCACCTCGGCCTTGAGCCGGCGCTGCGACGCGGGCGACGCGTGCTGCCAGTCGCACCCGCCGCAGCCCCCGGGTCGGGCGTGCGGGCACGGCGCCTCGACGCGGTCCGGCGAGGGGGTGACGGCGCGGACGGCGTCGCCGCGCAGGAACCGGCCGCCCTTGCCCTCACCGGTGATCTCGACCTCGACGGTCTCCCCCGGCAGCGCGTGACGGACGAAGACGACGCGTCCCTCGTGCCGGGCGACGACGTGGCCACCGTGCGCGACCCGCTCCGCGTCGACGACGACGCGCGTGCCGCGAGGCACCGGAGGCGGCGCCGGCGCGGCGCCGCGGCTCACGACCGCTCGCCGTCGGGGTCGTCGTACTCGGCGGCGACGACGGCGTCCTGCACGGCCGCGCTCGGCTCTCCGCGGCGCACCGCACCCACGGCGACCGGGTCGGGCCGGTCGGCCACGAGCTCCGACGACGCGAGCTGCCACGGCACGGCGCAGACCATCACGCCGGGCAGGAACAGCAGCCGGGTCTTGAGCCGCAGCGCGCTCTGGTTGTGGAGCACCTGCTCCCACCAGCGGCCGACGACGTACTCGGGGACGTAGACGATGACGAGGTCTCGCGGGCTCGCCCGGCGCAGGCCCTTCACGTAGTCGAGGATCGGGCGGGTCACCTCGCGGTAGGGCGAGTCCAGCACCTTGAGCGGCACCGGGATCCCGCGCCGCTCCCACTCGGTCGCGAGCGCCTCGGTGTCGCCCTCCTCGACGTCGACCGTGATGGCCTCCAGCGACGAGGGCCGGGTCGCGCGGGCGAACGCGAGCGCGCGCAGCGTGGGCTTGTGCACCTTCGACACCAGCACGATCGCGTGCACCCGCGAGGGCAGCGTGACGCTCTCCGACTGGTCGGCGGCGAGCTCGACCTTGACGTGGTCGTAGTGCTTGCGGATCGACTGCATCAGCAGGTACAGCAGCGGCATTGCGATGCAGACGATCCACGCGCCGTGGGTGAACTTCGTGGCGAGCACGATCACGAGGACCGATCCCGTCATCACGAAGCCGATGGCGTTGGTGGCGCGGCTGCGGATCATCCGCCCGCGCTCCTTGGAGTCGGTCGTGGTCTTCAAGAGCCGCGTCCAGTGCCGCGTCATGCCGAACTGGCTCAGGGTGAACGACACGAACACGCCGACGATGTAGAGCTGGATCAGCGACGTGACGTCGGCCTTGTAGATCAGCACCAGGAAGATGGCCAGCCCGGCCAGCACGATGATGCCGTTGCTGAACGCGAGCCGGTCGCCCCGCGTGTAGAGCTGGCGCGGCAGGTAGCCGTCGCGGGCGAGGATCGAGCCGAGCACCGGGAAGCCGTTGAACGCCGTGTTCGCCGCGAGGGCCAGGATCAGCGCGGTCGTCGCGGTCACCACGAACGTGCCGAGGTGGAAGTCGCCGAAGACCGCCTGGGCGATCTGCACCATGACCGTCTTCTGCTGCTGGGAGCTGCTGTAGGCCTGCTCGCCGTTCGGCAGGAGGAGGTCGGCGTTGTTCTCCGTGTACTTGACACCGGTGTAGAGCGCCAGCCACGTGATGAGGCTGAACATCGAGGTAGCGATCACGCCGAGCATCAGCAGGGTCGTCGCGGCGTTCTTGCTCTTCGGCTTCTTGAACGCCGGTACGCCGTTGCTGATCGCCTCGATGCCGGTGAGGGCCGTGGTGCCGCTGGAGAACGCGCGCGCGACGAGGTAGGCCAGCGCGAGCCCGGTGAAGGTGCCCTCGGCGACGACCGTCCAGCTCGCGCTCTCGGCCGCGAGCGAGTCGCCGCGCGCGATCCGGAACACGGCGTACGCGACCATGCCGTAGATGCTGAGGATGAAGCCGTAGACGGGGACGGCGAACGCGGCCCCGCTCTCGCGCACCCCGCGCAGGTTCATGATGACGATGAGGACGATCAGCCCCACCGCCCAGAACACCTGGTGCTCGCCGACCATGCCGGGCAGCGCCGACCGGATGTTGGCCACGGCCGACGAGATCGAGACGGCGACCGTGAGGATGTAGTCGACCAGCAGCGCCGACGCGACGAACACACCGGCTCGGGGACCGAGGTTGGTGCCGACGACCTCGTAGTCGCCGCCGCCGGACGGATAGGCGTGGACGTTCTGACGGTACGACGCGACGACCACGAAGAAGACGAGGACGACCAGGGCCGCGACCCAGGGGGCGTACTTGTAGAGGGTCGCACCACCGATCGCGAGCGTCAGCAGGATCTCCTGCGTCGCGTAGGCGTTGGACGACAGGGCATCGCTGGCGAACACCGGCAGCGCGATGCGCTTGGGGAGCAACGTCTCGTGCAGCTGCTCGCTGGACAGAGCGCGGCCGACGAGGATGCGCTTGCCGAAGTCGCCCAGCTGTGACACAGCCGGAACTCTACGGCCCGGACGCCCCGCCATGCCGGAGGGCCGCCGTGTAACGTTCCCGCCGTGCATGTGGTGATCATGGGCTGCGGCCGAGTGGGGTCCGCCCTCGCCGTCACCCTCGACAGCGCGGGGCATTCCGTCGCCGTCGTCGACCAGGACCAGTCCAGCTTCGCCAAGCTCCCCGCCGACTTCGGCGGCCAGACGGTCAAGGGCATCGGCTTCGACCGCGACACCCTGCTGGCGGCCGGCATCGAGCACGCCGACGCCTTCGCGGCGGTCAGCAGCGGCGACAACTCCAACATCCTGGCCGCACGTGTCGCCCGCGAGACCTTCACCGTGGGCAACGTCGTCGCACGCATCTACGACCCGCGGCGCGCGGAGGTCTACCAGCGCCTCGGCATCCCGACGGTCGCCAGCGTCGCGTGGCAGACCGACCAGATCCTGCGCCGCATCCTCCCCGAGTCCGCCGGCGACGAGTGGCGCGACGGCAGCGGCAAGGTCGCCCTCACCCAGCTGCCCGCGGCCGACTCCTGGGTGGGCGAGCGCTACTCGCGCCTCGAGCGGGAGTCCGGCGTGCGCGTCGCCTTCGTCACCCGCTACGGCGAGGGCGTGATCCCCGACGCCGACACGGTCGTCCAAGCAGACGACCTCGTCCATGTGCTGATCGACCCGTCGAGGCGCGACGAGCACCTCGCGGTCTTCCGGGCAGGACCGGAGGCCCACTGATGCGCGTCGCCATCGCCGGTGCCGGGAAGGTCGGCCGCGCCATCGCGCGCGAGCTCATCCTCAACGGCCACGACATCCTGCTCATCGACCGCGACCCGGAGAAGGCGCGCCCCGGCGTCGTCGAGGGTGCCGGCGTCCTGCTCGGCGACACCTGCGAGATCGCGGTGCTCGACCAGGCCGACCTGCCGACGTGCCAGGTGATGGTCGCCGCCACCGGCGACGACAAGGTCAACCTCGTCGTGTCGCTGCTCGCCAAGACGGAGTACGGCGTACCCCGCGTCGTCGCGCGCGTGAACCACCCGAAGAACGAGTGGATGTTCGACGAGGCCTGGGGCGTCGACGTCGCGGTGTCCACACCGCGCATGCTCTCGGCCCTCGTCGAGGAGGCGGTGACGGTCGGCGACCTCGTGCGCCTGTTCACCTTCCGCGAGGGCAACGCCAACCTCGTCGAGCTCACGCTCGCGCCGGCGTCGTCGGTGGTCGGCTCGCGCGTCGGCGACGTCCAGTGGCCGGTCGACACCGCGCTGGTCGCGATCGTGCGCGACACCCGGGTGATCTCCCCCAGCGCCGACGACTCCCTCGAGGCCGGCGACGAGCTGCTCTTCGTCGCCGCCCCCGACCAGGAGCCGGCGCTCGAGGCGCTGCTCACCGCCTGACCGCGCGAGCGCGCTGGACTAGCGGACGTCGTCCTCCGAGGACGCCGTCACGTCGTCGTCGCGCGGCGGCACAGGTGCCTCGGCCCGCGCCCGACGGATCACCCGGAAGGCCAGGAACGCGGCGAGCGCGAACAGCGGCCAGCCCATGACGAGCTTCACCGTCCCGAGCGCCGCCACCGCACCGGCGAGGTAGAGCGGGACCTGCACCGCGAGCCGCGCGGCGAACACCGCGACGAAGAACCAGGTCGCGAGCGCGTAGGCGCGACGCTGCTCGGGCACCGAGCGCCACCCGGTGAGATCGCCCGTCGCCGCGCCGACGCCGTAGCCCAGCAGCGGGTGGCCGACCAGGCACGAGACCGCCAGGGCGACGCCGTAGGCGACGTTGGTGATCAGCCCCGGCAGGTAGAAGTCCTCGGCGCGACCGGTGCGCGACGCCAGCCAGGCGCAGAACGCGACGCCGATGAAGCCCGAGGCGACCTGCTGGATCGACTGCCGGCGCACCAGCCGCAGGATCGCGATGACGACGCCGGCCGCGACCGCTGCCCAGATCGCCGGGGCGAGCTGCTGGCCGTCGACGACGTAGACGACGAGGAACACCAGGCTCGGCAGGCTCGAGTCGAGCATGCCCCGCCAGCCGCCGACCGCCTGCGCCATGTGCTGCTCGGTCGTCGCGTCGCCGGGACGACCCGTGCCCTCCTCGGCGCCGCCGCGCAGCGCGTCGACGACCTCGTGGTGCTCGTGGTGCTCCCCGCCCGCGCCGGTCGCGTCGTGGGTCACTCGGCCGACACCGGCTTGAGGACGTAGCGCGGGTTGACCATGCACCACTCCCCGTCGCGCACGATGGGGCGACCGGTGACGACGAGGTGGCGACCCGGCGTGATGCCGGGGATCCGGCGACGGCCGAGGAACAGCAGCGTGAGGCGCCCGGTGCCGTCCCAGAGCTCGGCCTCCACGGCGGGGGCGCTGGCGACCGGGCGCAGCGTGACCGAGCGGAGCCGGCCGGCGACCGTCATCTGCGAGCCGCGCACGCAGTCGCGCACGAGGTTCGCGCCCTGGTCGGCGGCGCGCTCCTCGAGGGAGTCGGCGTCGAGCTCGGACTGGCTGCGCGCCCAGCGGGAGAACAGCCCGCGGCGACCGGTGTCCGTGCTCATGCGGTCAGGCTATCGCCCCTGCGACGATGCAGCCGTGGAGCGGGTGGTGCTGCTGGCGCACGGCGCGGGGTCGAGCCCCGACGTCGTACGCCGCCTGCTCGCGCCCTGCCTGCCCACGGATGCCGAGGTCGTGGCTCCCGAGCTGCGCGGCGGCGTCGAGTCCGCGGTGCGCGCGCTGGCCGCGGCTGCCGACGGCCGCGAGGTGCTGCTGGCCGGCGGGGTCTCGCTCGGCGCCCACGCGCTCGCCCTGCTCGCCGCGCGGACCGGCGTCGACCGGCCTCTGGTGCTCGCGATGCCGGCATGGACCGGTGCGCCCGGCGACGTCGCGGCGGCGACAGCGGCAGCGGCCGCCGACCTCGCGGTCCGAGGTCGGGCCGCCGTGCTCTCCTCGCTCGCCGCCGATCCGCTCACCCGCGACGACTGGGTCCGCGTGGAGCTCGAGGCGGGCTGGGCGACGTACGACGAGGAGGACCTGGTGACCGCCCTGCGTGCCGCGTCGGTGTCGCCGGGACCGTCGCTCGACGAGCTGGCGTCCGTGCGCGCACCGGTCGCGGTGGTCGCGCTCGACGACGACCCGCTGCACCCGGCGTCGGTCGCGCAGCAGTGGGCTGCGGCGGTCCCCCGGTCCCAACTCGCCACGGTGTCCCGGGACGCGCCCGCGGCGGACCGCGGTGCGCTCGGCAGGGCTGCCGCGATCGCGCTCGAGCGCCTCAGCGGATCTCGGTGATCTCCGGACCGCGCTCGGGCGGCGGCAGCGGGGTGCGGCGGTCCGGGCCGGACGCCTGGTCCATGCCCTCGGGCAGCTCGCCGGGCATCTGCAGCGGCAGCGGGTCGCCGGGAGCCATCGGGTCCGAGCCGCGCACGACGACGGTGTTGCGGAAGACGTCCTCGAGCGGTGCCGCGAGGTCGGCCTTGCGGGCGGCCGGGCCGCTGAGCAGACCGCGGACGAACCACCGCGGGCCGTCGACGCCGATGAAGCGCACCGGCTGCATGCCGCTCTGACCCTGCGGCCCTGCGACGGGGAGCGTCGCGAGCAGCTCCTTGCCGAACGTGCCCTGCGCCTCCTCGACCGGGCCCTGCGCGGCGAGCGCGACACGGATCTCCTCGCGCACGTCGTCCCAGATGCCGTCGGTGCGCGGTGCCGCGAAGGCCATGATCTGCAGCGCCGACTCTCCCGTGACGACGGTGACGGCGACGACGGCCTGCGTGTTCTCGTCGAGGTCGAGACGCAGTTCCATCCCCTCGGTGCCGGGCACGCGGAGGCCGCCGAGGTCGAGGCGGACGAGGTCGTCGTCGGGCGCCTCGGTCTCGTCGTAAGGACCGGGGACGCGGGGCTCGGGCTCGTCGTCCTCCTCGAGCTCGTCGTCGACGTCGGTCTCGTCGACCTCGGGCTCGACGGGATCGGCGTCCTGGGACTTCCGACGACGGAACACGACTGACTCCTCGGGCTCTTGGCTAGGGGACGAACCTATCGCCCGGACGATCCGAAGCCGCCCTCACCGCGGTCGGACCCGGGGAGGGTGTCGACCTCGTGGAGCACCGCGTGCTCCACGCGCTGCACGACCAGCTGCGCGATCCGGTCGCCGCGGCGCAGGTGCACGGCCTCGCGCCGGTCGAGGTTGATGACGGTGACGGCGAGCTCGCCCCGGTAGGCGGCGTCGACCGTGCCGGGGGCGTTGACGATCGAGAGCCCGTGCTTGAGGGCGAGCCCGGAACGCGGGTGCACGAAGCCGGCGTACCCCTCGGGCAGCGCGATCGCGATGCCGGTGGGCAGCAGGGCGCGCTCCCCCGGCTCGAGGATCGCGTCGACCGTGGTGACCAGGTCGAGCCCGGCGTCGCCCGGGTGGGCGTACGACGGGAGCGGGACGTCGGGGTCGAGCCGGCGGACGAGGACGTCGACGGCGTGCGGGGGTCGGGTCACGGGTTCACCTCGAGGTTGTCGACGCTGCGCCGCACGGCCCGGTCCTCGCGGGCGCGCTCGACGTCCTCGGGACGTCCGTGCGTGGTGAAGTGCTCGAGCGGCACCTGCAGGAACAGGGCCGCGGCCGTGAGGGCCACTGGACCGTCCGCGGCGTCGAGCCGACCGACCGCGCGGGTGAAGACCTTGCGACCCTTGACGCCGACGACCTCGGCATCGACATCGCCCCGCGCTTCGGCAGGTGGGACACCGAGACCGCCGGTCTCGCCGACCCGCCGAACGACCTGTCGACGCCCGCCGACGGGTCCGGCGCCTCGGCCTCTCCGCAGCCCTCCGGCAGCTGATCCGTGGGCGACCGGCTCGTCCTGCTCGCGACGACGC
>JBGAJT010000159.1:0-5305 GCA_044224785.1 Candidatus Nanopelagicales bacterium
GCGTGAGTGTGTATTGTGCGTCGCCAGGGTGCCACACAAACTCGCAACTGACCAAGATCACGCCGCTGGTAGTGCGGGGAAGGAGGGTCAGGCGGGGGAGTAGCCGGTGGGGGCGACCATCTCGGCGTCCCAGCCGGGGACCTGCTCGGGCTTGCGCGGCGCGGGGCCGACGTAGCGGGCGCTCGGGCGGATCAGGCGGCCGGTCTTCTTCTGCTCGAGGATGTGGGCGCTCCACCCGGCGAGGCGGGCGCAGGTGAACATCGACGTGAACATGTGCGAGGGCACCTGGGCGAAGTCCAGCACGATCGCGGCCCAGAACTCGACGTTGGTCTCGAGGACGCGGTCGGGACGGCGCTCGCGCAGCTCGGCCAGCGCCGCCTGCTCGAGGGCCTCGGCGACCTCGTAGCGCTCGGCACCGAGCTCGCGCGCGGTACGCCGCAGCACACGGGCACGCGGGTCCTCGGCGCGGTAGACGCGGTGGCCGAAGCCCATGAGGCGCTCGCCGCGGTCGAGGACGCCCTTGACGTAGTGGCGCGCGTCGCCGTCCTTCTCGACGCCCTCGATCATCGACAGCACGCGCGCCGGCGCACCGCCGTGCAGCGGGCCGGACATCGCACCGACGGCGCCGGAGAGCGCCGCCGCGACGTCGGCGCCGGTCGAGGCGATGACGCGCGCGGTGAAGGTGGAGGCGTTCATGCCGTGCTCGGCGGCGGAGACGAAGTAGGCGTCGACGGCCTGCACGTGGCGCGGCTCGGGCTCGCCGCGCCAGCGGATCATCATCCGCTCGACGACGGTGTGCGCCTCGTCGATGCGGCTCTGCGGCACCATCGGCTTGCCGATGCCGCGCGCGCTCTGCGCGACGAACGACATCGCCATGACCGACGCGCGCGCGAGCTCCTCGCGGGCGGTGTCGTCGTCGATGTCGAGCAGCGGCTCGAGGCCCCAGGCCGGCGAGAGCATCGCGAGGGCGGACTGGACGTCGACGCGCACGTCGCCCGAGTGCACCGGGATCGGGAACGGCTCGGCCGGCGGGAGGCCGGGGTTGAACTCGTTGTCGACCAGGAGGCCCCACACGTTGCCGAACGACACGCGCCCGACGAGGTCCTCGATGTCGACGCCGCGGTAGCGCAGGGCGCTGCCTTCCTTGTCCGGCTCGGCGATCTCGGTCTCGAACGCGATGACGCCCTCGAGGCCGGGCACGAAGTCCGACATGAACGCTCCTGACGATCATGGGCGCGCCGGTGACGCGCCGTCCGCTGCTCGGCCGCGCCGGTGGGCGCGGACCGCGTCGACGGGCGCGCAGGCCCGTCATCCGCCAGGCGGCCCGGTGGGGCCCTCCGGCGACCTCCCCATCCTGGCAAACCTTCGCCGAGCACGCCCAGGCGCCTCTCCACTGGGCGGAAACACGCAGGTCAACGCCGTACGCCGACCTCCCACGGCAGGCTCTCGGAGGTGTGGCGGCACGGCCTACGCCGCCTCGCCGAGATGCCACCTCTCGTGCTCATCCCCGGAGGTGTGGTGCCACGGCGTGCGCGGCCCCGCGCTGAGGCCGCCTCTCGCGGCGGGTGGTCGGGGACACGGGTCACGGCGTACGCCGCCCCGCTCTGAGGCCGCCTCTCGCGGCAGGCCCTCGAAGGTGCGGGCTACGGCGTGGTCGGCCTCGCGCTGGGGCCGCCTCGCGCGGCGGGTGGTCGGAGGTGTGGGTCCACCGGGTACGCCGCCACGCCGAGGTGCCTCGTCTCGCGGCGGGAGATCGCCGTGGGAGCAGCTGGTCAGGTGGGTGGGAGGCGACGGCGCGAGGGAGCGGCCAGGATGGAGGCGTGACCGATCCCCTGGCCGACGTCCGCACCAGCTACGAGGCGGGCAGCCTGCGCGAGCAGGACCTCGCCGCGACGCCGCTCGAGCAGTTCACGCGCTGGTTCGACGACGCGCGCACCGCCGGGTTCGCCGGTACCGCGGAGCCGAGCTCGATGGTGCTCTCGACGGCGGGGGCCGACGGCGTACCCACGTCGCGCACCGTTCTGCTCAAGAGCGTCGACCCCGTCGGCTTCACCTTCTACACGAACCTGGCCTCGACCAAGGGCCGCGCGCTGCGCGAGAACCCGCTCGCGTCGCTGCTCTTCCCGTGGCACCCGATGCAGCGCCAGGTGGTCGTGGTCGGCGACGTCGACGAGGTGCCCCGCGCGGAGGCGGCGGCGTACTTCGCCTCGCGTCCCTATGGCTCCCGCCTCGGCGCGTGGGCGAGCGCGCAGTCGACGGTGATCGCGAGCCGCGAGGTGCTCAAGGCGCGCTACGCCGAGCTCGCGGCGGCCTTCCCCGACACCGGCAGCGCCGACGACGTGCCGCTGCCCGACGCGTGGGGCGGCTTCGTCGTCCGGCCGCGCACTGTCGAGTTCTGGCAGGGCCGGCCTTCGCGGCTGCACGACAGGCTGCGCTTCGTGCGGATCGCGGACGCCGCACTGCTCGACGACGCCGACGCCTGGCGCGTCGAGCGGCTCTCGCCCTGACCGCTGCTCCGCGACCTCCGGCGCTGGGAGCCGCGTCGCCAGATCGTGAGTGGAAGGAATGTTGCTCTCTTAGCAACGAATGGCACATTCAGTGAAAACCCCGGCGGTCGTGGGGCGGGGTGGCAGCACGTAGGGTCCGTGCGTGGCCCGGTTGTTCGCGGATCTGACGCCGCTCAAGGTGTCCGCCGACTACCGGCGGATCTGGGCCGCGCACGGGATCAGCAACGTCGGCCAGCAGATGACCGCGGTCGCGGTCGGCATCCAGGTCTACGCGATCACGCAGTCGTCGTTCATGGTCGGCCTCGTCGGGCTGTTCCAGCTCGTACCGCTCATCGGGTTCGGCCTCTACGGCGGGATGCTCTCCGACGTCCACGACCGCAGGAAGCTCGGGCTGATCGCGGCGATCGGGCTGATGAGCTGCTCGATCGTCCTCGTCGCGCAGGCCGCCGCGGGACTCGGCAGCGTCGCGCTGCTCTACGTCGTCGTCGCCGTGCAGTCAGCGTTCTTCGCCGTCGGCAACCCCGCACGCTCGTCGATCATCCCCCGACTGGTCAGCCCCGACCTTCTCCCCGCGGCCAACGCGCTCGGCATGCTGGCGTGGTCGGTCGGCTTCACCCTCGGCCCGCTGCTCGGCGGCCTGGTCATCGCGGCGAGCGGCGGGGTCACCGCGGCGTACGCCGTCGACGTCATCGCCTTCACCAGCACCGTCTACGCGATGTGGCGGCTGCGCCCGATCAAGCCGGAGGGCACGACCGTCACGAGGGCCGGCTGGGCCGCGGTCAAGGACGGCATCACCTTCCTCAAGGGCAAGAAGAACCTGCAGATGTCGTTCTACGTCGACATCGCGGCGATGGTCTTCGGGATGCCGCGCGCGCTGTTCCCCGCCATCGCGGTCGGGCTGTTCCCGACCGACCCGCGCATGGCCGCGACCGCCGTCGGCCTGCTCTCCGCGGCGCCCGCGCTCGGTGCCGCGGTGAGCAGCATCTTCTCCGGCTGGCTCGGCCACGTGCGCAAGCAGGGCGTGGCGATCGTCCTCGCGATCCTCGCGTGGGGCCTTACGATCGCGGTGTTCGGCCTGGTCGCCTCGCTGGCCCTCGCCTGCCTGATGCTCGCGCTGGCCGGAGCGGCCGACAACATCAGCGCCGTCTTCCGCTCGACGATCCTGCAGGCCGCCACCCCCGACGAGTACCGCGGTCGGCTGCAGGGGATCTTCACCGTCGTCGTCGCCGGCGGCCCTCGCCTCGGCGACGTCGAGTCCGGCACGGTCGCCGCACTCTTCGGCGAGACGTTCTCCGTGGTGTCCGGCGGCGTGCTCTGCATCGTCACCACCCTCGCCCTCGTCGCCGCCGTCCCGACCTTCCTCAAGTACGACGCCAAGCACCCCGTCCCGTAGTTCCCGCCTCTGGCGGATGTCACAGGCGTTTCCGGGGTCTCCGGCACCGGGAAGCCCCGGGAACGCCTGTTGCACGCAGCCAGGGGTGAAGGCTTGCCACTAGTGTGGATTGCGCAGTACCGTGGGTTCCGTAGGAGGTTGACGTGGACACCAGCCAGGTCCTCAAGGGCGTGCTCGACGTCGCGGTGCTCGCGGTCGTCGCGCAGGAGGACGCGTACGGCTACGACGTCGTACGCCGGCTGCGCGAGGCCGGGCTCACCGACGTCGGCGACGCGTCGGTCTACGGCACGCTGCGCCGGCTGTTCGCGGCCGGGGCGCTGACGTCCTACGTGGTCCCGAGCGACGAGGGGCCGCACCGCAAGTACTACGGCGTCACGAAGTCGGGCACCGCGATGCTGCGGAGCTCGGCGACCGAGTGGGGCCGGATCGCGAGCACGGTCGACACGCTGCTGGCCGAGGCCGGCGTCGCAGGAGGGGGACGGCGATGAACGAGCGCACCGCGGGGGGACTCATGACCGACACCGAGCTCGAGGGCTACGTCGACGCCGTCACCGCGCGGCTCGGGGCGATCCCCGACCGCGACGAGACGGTCGAGGAGCTGCGGGCGCACCTCGAGGAGGTGCGCGCGGAGCACACGGGGGTTGCCCTGCGCGACGTCCTCGGCGAGCCGGCGGCGTACGCCGACGAGCTGCGCGCCGCCGCCGGCCTCCCGCCGTACTCGCCTCAGCGCCACGGCTTCTCGGCCTGGCTCGCGGGCGTCGGGGCCGGGATCCGCCACCACGCCCCGCGCTTCCTCATGGACCTCCGCGCCTTCTGGTGGGGCATCCGCGGCTTGGCCCTCGGCCTGTTCGTCTTCGTGGTCTGGCAGGGGATGGCCGAAGCGATCGAGATGAACGCCTACTTCGGCGAGTGGCGTGGCCGCCTGACGCCCGACGCCTCGTTCCGGGCTGTCATCGTCGCCTGGGGGACGGCGGAGAAGATGAGCCTGCTCGTCGTGCTGCTGCTCCTCGGCGTGATCGTGTCGGTGTGGTTGGGCGGACGACAGGCCCGAGGTGCCGGACCCCGCTGGCTGGCCACCCTGGTCGGGGTCGTCGGAGTCCTGCTCGGGCTCTGGCTCGCGTCGATCTGCTGGCTGGTTCTGACCGATGCGGTGTTCGCGGAGATCTTCGCCCAGCAGAGCGGCACCGGCTGACGAGGTCCCCGACCATGATCGTATTCGGGAACTGAGGTACCGGAGCAGCACCGTCGGGGGGTGACCCGTCGAGCCGCGAGGGCCAGCTGCGCAGAGGAGTCCTGCCCCCGGCGCGCTCACTGTGAGATCCCTGGAACGCCATCGCAACTCCGGGAATGCGATGGCATTCCGGTCTACGAGGCGTCAGCGACGAGGGTCGACCGGTCGAACGTG
>JBGAJT010000159.1:5315-8094 GCA_044224785.1 Candidatus Nanopelagicales bacterium
CGGTGACGTAGGCGTGCAGGGCGTCGATGACGACGGTCTGCAGGTCGAGGCCCTCGGACTTCGCGCGCTTGGCGGCGGCCTTGCGCAGCGCCTTGGGGACCTCGACGTCGAGGTCGGTCGGCTTGCCCTGCATGAGGTCGTCGCGGGTGGAGTCCTGGGCCCGCTGCTTGGACGGCGCTGTCGCCTTCGCGGGCTTGGACTCCTTCGCAGGGCGAGCCTCGGCGGCGTCCTCGACGCGCAGGTGGTCGGAGGTGGCGCCGCCGAACTTGCGCTTCTTCTTGCCGCCCTTCGGCGCGACGGTCTCGGCCGCCGGCTCGGCCGCGACGGCCACGACGGCAGGAGCGGACTCGGCTGCAGGCTCCGGCGCCGGCTCGACGACGGGCGCTGCCTTGGCAGCCGAGGGGCGCGGCGAGCGCGCGGGACGCGGCGCCGCGGGGTGGACGGTGGCGTCCTCGGCCTTGCGCAGCGCCGGCCGAGGGGTGGGGTTGGTCATGAGGCGTCGGCTCCTGTCGAGAACGAAGAGTGCCCGGCCGCCAGACCGGTGACCGACTCCTCGGCGCGCGCGAGGAGCAGGTCGAGGATCGCGTCGTACGCGTCGGACGCCTCGTGCGCGCCCGCCGACCGCCACGCCTGCACGGGCACGCACGCGCCCTGCGCCTGCTGGATCGCGGTGCGGTCGGGGACCGAGACCGGGAGCACCAGGTCGGGGTAGGCGTCGTGCAGCTCGGCGAGCCGGAAGGCGTGCTCGGTGGTCTGCGGCCGGGCCCGGTTCACGACGACGCCGGCGGCGCGCAGGACGAGGTTGCTCGACCCGCGCACGACCTCGACCGCCTCGAGCGCTGCAGCGGCGCCGGGCAGCGCGAAGAACGACGGCTCGGTGACGACGAGGGCGAGGCGCACGGCGGCAAGCGCGTTGCGGGTGAGCTCGCCGAGCGACGGCGGGCAGTCGACGAGGACGAGGTCGTAGCGGTCGACGACGCCCTCGAGCGCGATGCGCAGGCGCAGCGCGGAGTCGCGGCCGTCGGGCACGGCGCGGTGCTCGAGCGCGCGCTCGGCCGGCAGGACGTCGACCCCGAGACCCCAGCCGGAGCGGACGATCGCGTCGGCGGCGACGCCGGGCCGCGCGTCGGCGAGGACGTCGTTGGTGGAGTACGCCGTGCTCTCGGGGTCGAGCGCCGCGGTCGCGTTGGCCTGCGGGTCGAGGTCGACGACGAGGACCTGCAGACCGCGTTCCCACGCGGCGCCGGCGATGCCGAGGAGGGTCGTCGTCTTGCCGACGCCGCCCTTCTGGGCGATCACCGCGCACGTCACCGGCGTGTGCGTCGTGCTGCGCTCGCCCATGACGGGGGTCCTCCGGCTGGTCTCAGGCCGCCCATCGTGCCACGTCAGCGTCCCGATGCGTCCGCCCGAACGGCTCGAGCAGCACCGCGCTCCCGCCCGCACGTCCTCGTGGCCGGAGCCGGCGTACGGATGTCACAGGCATTTCGGGGGCTTCTGGCTCCGGAAGCCCCGGAAACGCGTGGTGCCCGCAGCCGGTCGGTGGGCTTCGGCGTGCTCGCCGGACCGGATCGTGAGTGGAAGGAATGTTGCTCTCTTAGCAACGAATGGCACATTCAGTGACAACCACGGGTGGTCAGCGGGGTGGGAGGGCGGCGTAGCGGCGGAGGGACTCGTCGCGCTCGGCGGCGTGGTCCACGACGCGCGCGGGGTAGTCGACGGCGAGCAGGGGGTGGTCCCAGGGCTCGTGCGCGGCGGCGCCCGGCAGCTCGCGCAGCTCGGGGACGTAACGGCGCACGTAGTCGCCGGACGGGTCGAAGCGCAGCCCCTGCGTCACCGGGTTGAAGACGCGGAAGTACGGCGCGGCATCGGTGCCGCAGCCTGCGGTCCACTGCCAGCCGTGCTGGTTGCTCGCGAGGTCGGCGTCGCGCAGCATCCGCATGAACCAGCGCGCCCCGCGCTGCCACGGCAGGTGCAGGTCCTTCACGAGGAACGACGCCACGACCATGCGCACCCGGTTGTGCACCCAGCCCTCGGCGAGCAGCTGGCGCATCCCCGCGTCGACGAACGGGTAGCCGGTGCGGCCGGCGCACCAGGCCTCGAACCGCGCGTCGGCCTCGGGCCCGTCGTCGTACTCCATCTGCGCGAAGCGCGGGTCGAGCCAGCCGCGCGCCGAGGCAGGGGCGTGGTGCAGCACGTCGGCGTAGAACTCGCGCCACGCGATCTCCTTGCGGAACACGGTGTGCGCGGGGGAGTCGTCGAGGTCGGCGAGCAGCGTGCGCGGGTGGATCTCGCCCCAGCGCAGGTGCGCCGAGAGCATCGACGTGCCGTCGACGTCCGGCCGGTTGCGCTGGTCGTCGTACGCCGCGAGCCCGTCGGCGCGGAACGAGTCCCACCGCGCGAGCGCCGCCTCCTCGCCGACCTCCGGCAGCGCAGCGGCCAGCACCGGCTCGTCGGGGAGCGCCTCGGACCGCACGCCCTCGACCCACGCGACGTCGACGTCGGGCGACGGCGCCCGCCAGCCGTGCGCCAGCCACGCCCTGAAGAACGGCGTGTAGACGCGGTACGGCGTGCCGTCGCCCTTGCGCACCCGCCCGGGCGCCACGGCGTACGGCGACCCCGTGCGCACCAGGTCGCGGCCGTCGTCGGCGAGCCGCGACGCCACCTCGTCGTCGCGGGCCGCGCCGTAGGGCGCGAAGTCGGCGGCCACGTGCACGCGCCCCGCCCCGACCTCCGCCGCCACCTCGGGCACGACCGTCCGTGGGTCGCCGGTGCGCACGAC
>JBGAJT010000015.1:0-22144 GCA_044224785.1 Candidatus Nanopelagicales bacterium
CGGCCCGAGCACCGGAGGCGACGCCTGGGGTCTCTCACCGGCCACGCGACGCCGAGCAGGAGGTGCTCAGGTCGATCACGCGACCGGCCGCGACCCCAGGTCACGGCACGAGGACCGGAGGCGACGCCTGGGGTCTCTCACCGGCCACGCGACGCCGAGCAGGAGGTGCTCAGGTCGATCACGCGACTGCGGGGCGGTAGGGGGCTCCGACGATCCAGCCGCCCATCTGCGCGGGATCCTCGTCCCAGGGGACGATCTCGACCGCGTCGCCGACCCGGACCGCACCCGGGCGGATCACCCAGGAGTTGAGCGCGATCTCCCCGCCGAACTCGCGGTGGATCCGACGCAGGACGTCGAGGTCCTGCTCGCCGGTGTCGGGGTCGATCGTCGTCACGATGCACCGCTGGCGCAGCGAGTGCAGCCCGATGAGCGCATCCCCGATCCGCAGCGCCTGCCCGGGAAGAGCGGGTTCGACGTCGGCATCGATGCCCGAGATCACGAGGTTGGGGCGGAGCCGGCGGATGTCGTGCCCGAGACGGGCCACCGCGCCGTCGGTCGCCACCAGCAGGTTGAGGACGTCGAAGCGCTGCGGCGTCTCGTCGGCGACCAACCGTGCCCCGGCACCGGCACGCTCCTCGACGAGCTCGGCAGCCTCGACGCTGTCCCAGCGGTGGCCCTCGACGGTCGGCACGCCGTCAGCGTCGGTCCCGGCCCGGAGGCTGAGCAGACCGTGGCGTGTACGTCCCGTCAGAGGCCCACGCGGACCTGCGACGTGGACGATGCGGTCCCCGGGGACGCCGTCCGAGGTCAGCGACACCGACTCCAGCTGCTCCCCGCGCAGCGACTTCACCGGGTAGCGCCACAGCGCAGACACCGTCGCACCGGGCATGGCCGCCTCCTCGCTCGGATGCGACGCACCCGTCCGCCCTGGCGTGCCGCGGGGCCTCCAACCAGACCCGGCTGCCGGCTATTCCTGCGCCGAACCAGGGATCGCTGACCACCTGAACCGTGGGAGGAGTGAATCAAGACACGGTGATCAGCACGGCCCGCTCAGCAACTGATGTCGCTGTGTTGGCCGTTCGGACTCTCGATTCCGCGCTCTCGCACGGGGCTGACGCCGACCCGCTCTCACCACGCATCGACACGTGTCGCCGTAGCACCCCTACGCCGGGCCGGCGGCACCACCTCAGCCGACGTCGACGTCGGCGCGACGACCGCTAGTAGCTGCGGCGGTTGGGAGTGCGGAAGGGTGCGGTGCCCCGGCCCTCGGGGAGGCCGGCGGCCTCGTCCAGCGCGGTCCAGGTGCGGCTGATCGCGCCGCGGAGCAGCGTCGTATCCGTCGCGGCGGTGAGCATCCGGGCACCGCGCGAGGCCCAGTGCGCGGCCATGTCGATGTCGGAGCAGTGCAGCCCGGCGACGATGCCGCGATCGCGGCAGACGTCGACGATCAGCTGGATCATCGCGTCGACGTCGGTCGAGGTGCGGTACGTCTCGCGGCCGTAGCCGCAGGAGAGCGCGAGGTCGTTGGGCCCGATGTAGATGCCGTCGAGCCCGGGCACCGCGGCGATCGCCTCGAGGTCGTCCATTCCGGCCTTGGTCTCGACCATCACGATGCAGATCGACGCCGCGTTCTGCTCCTCGGGCGGTAGCGCGCCGTCGTCGCGTACGTCGCCCCACATCGGTCCCCAGCTGCGCTCCCCCTCCGGCGGGAACCGGCAGGCGGCGACCGCCCGGGCCGCGTCGTCGGCCGAGTTCACCATCGGCACCAGCGCCGCGCACGCACCGGTGTCGAGCGCGCGCATGATCGTCGCCGGCTCGTTGACCGGCACGCGCACCACGGGCGCGCGGCCGGCGGCGCGCATCGCCTGCAGCATGTGCGGCAGCTCGCTGAACGTCGACACCCCGTGCTGGAGGTCGACGCAGACGTAGTCGAACGGGCTGGTCGCCTCGAGCTCGGCGACAGCAGGGTCGGCCAGACCCGTCCAGAGCCCGAACACCGGCTGGTCCTGCGCCCACAGCCCGCGCAGGTGCGCCGAGCTCCGCGCGATGACCGACTCGACGCCTGACATCGGCATCCTCCGTACGTCGACAGACGGGTGCGGCCCCGTCACGACGACGACCGTGCCACCGCGCACCACCGGACGCGCGCCCCGGTTCCGCGGCCCGGAACGTGCCGACGACACGTCCATCCGGAGCAGCGCGGCGTCCGCCAGTGATGACACCACCGTCCGGTGGGAGGAAGGTGGAGCCGATGCGCAGGTGGTGGTCCCCGGCGGCGGCGCGGACCGTGGCGGTCTACGTCGCGTTCTCGCTCGCCTGGATCCTCGTCGGTGACCGGCTCGCGCAGGCTGCGTCGCCCGCGACGGGCGTCGGGCTCACGATCGAGGACGTCAAGGGCACCCTGTTCGTGCTCATCACCGGCACCCTGGTCTACGTCCTCGTCGCCCTGCACGACCAGCGCCAGCGCGTGCTGCGCCGCGAGCAGGAGCGCGGCTACGACGAGACCCTCGCCGGCTGGGCCGCTGCCCTCGACCTGCGCGACCACAGCACCGCCGCGCACACCAGCCGCGTCACCGAGCTCACCGTCGCGCTCGCCCGGCGCGCCGGCCTGGCGCCCCACGACCTCGTGCAGGTGCGTCGCGGCGCGACGCTGCACGACATCGGCAAGATGGGCGTGCCCGACGAGATCCTGCTCAAGCCCGGCGCGCTCGACGACGCCGAGTGGGTGCAGATGCGCCGCCACCCCGAGCTCGCGGTGCAGTTCCTCCAGGACATCGCCTACCTGCAGCCGGCGCTGGACATCCCCTGGTGCCACCACGAGAAGTGGGACGGCAGCGGCTACCCGCGCGGGCTCGCGGGCGAGCAGATCCCTTTGTCCGCACGGCTCTTCGCCGTCATCGACGTCTACGACGCCGTCACCTGCGACCGCCCCTACCGCGGCCCGATGCCGCACGAGGAGGCGATGGACCTCGTCCGCGCCGGGTCGGGCAGCCACTTCGACCCCGAGGCGGTCCGCCTGTTCGACGAGCTGATGGCCGAACGGTCCGCGGCTCAGGCCTAGCGGGCCACGGCGTCACGCGCTACGGCGTGGTCCGCCGCGGCTCGACCGACGGGAGGATGCGGACGGCGAGGTGCCGGGTCGCGTCCTCGATGTAGTCCTCCTCGACCTCGCCCACCGAGCACACCAGCCGCCGCGCGGCCTCGTTGTAGGGCAGCAGGTCGGCGACGAAGCGCACGATGCCGCGCTCGAGCGCGAGGTCCGCGAGCAGCCGGGTGAGGAACCGCGCGGCGCCCATGCCCTGCGCCTCGTCGGCGATGGTCACCGCCACCTCGGCGTCCTCGGGCGCGGTCGGCAGCCGGATGAAGCGGCCCTCGCCGACCAGCACGTCGTGCTCACGGCGCCGCCAGAACAGCATGAGCGCCACGTGGTCGACCTGGTCGACGCTGCCGACGAGCTGGTCGAGGTCGGCCTCGGTGAGGTGGTCCTTGGAGGTCAGGAAGCGCCGCACCAGCGACGACTCCGAGAGGTGCTCGAACCCGGCGACCAGCGCCTCGGCGTCGTCGGGCTTCTGGAACCGTGCGGCCACGCGGAAGCCGTCGGCGAGCGTGGCCCAGGCGAGGTACTCGTCGGCCGGGGGTCGGCGCACGTGCTCGTCGTCGTCGGCCACCGCTCACCGCCTCTCCTCGAGCCCCCCGCTGGAGCGCGTGACCCATCGTGCCCTGCCGCGACCCTGCCGCCCAGCAGCCCGTTCCGCGACCTGGACCACACCCGCTCCACCCGACGGGAGGAGCGGCGCCGGTCCTGCTGAGCCGGGCACCCCGCTCCTGCCATGATCGGCGCGGGAGGACCGATGGATCCACTGCACGTGACCGGTGCCGACGTCACGCTCAAGCGGCTCACCGCCGACGCCACGAACTGGCGCCTCGGCGTGGTGCGTCTGCTGGTCGCGGGCATCGCCGTGGTCATCACGTTCACCGTCGTGCCCGGGCTGACGTTCACGACGTGGCACTGGGGCGAGTTCTGGATCGTCGCGATCGCCTACGGGCTGATCAACGCGCTCGTGAAGCCGCTGCTGCAGTTCTTCGCGCTGCGCTACCTGGTGGCGACGTTCGGGCTCGTCGTCATCCTCGTCAACGCGATCATGCTCTGGCTGCTGACGTTCGTCCTCGGCAACCGGGTGGAGTACAACAACGTGTTCTCGCTGCTGCTCGGCGGCGCGGTCATCGGCCTCGTCACGATGGTGCTCGAGACGCTGCTCGGTACGACGCGGCCCGTGGTCGACGACCAGGCCCACGGCTTCAGCGACGCCGAGGCCCGTCCTGGGGAGGCGGCATGAGCTCCACGCTGACCAAGGCGAGCGAGAACGCCCGGCTCCAGCACGTCTACCAGACCATCATCGAGTTCGGCGAGAACACCGTCGCCGACCGCACCTGGATCGGGCGGCCGCGCCGTGCGATGCAGAAGTGGATCTGGCAGGTCCCCGACGTCCCCGTCCTCCCGCTCCCCACGCGCACGCGGATCCTCCTCGAGCGGCTCGGCCCCACCTACATCAAGCTCGGCCAGATCGTGTCGAGCCAGGCGAACGTGCTGCCCGACGACTGGAAGGTCGAGCTCGACAAGCTGCAGAACGAGGTCTCGCCCGTCCCCTACGACGAGATCCGGCAGGCGATCGTCGACGAGCTCGGTGCGCCGCCGGAGGAGCTGTACGCCGAGTTCTCGCAGGCGCCGCTGGCGGCTGCGTCGCTCGGCCAGGTGCACGTCGCGCGGCTGCACGACGGCCGCAAGGTCGCGGTGAAGGTGCAGCGGCCGCAGATCCAGAAGCAGGTGCGCGCCGACCTCGGCATCACCCGGTTCTTCGGCCGCAACGCCGAGCGCCGCAGCGCCTACGCCCGCGACATCGGCCTCGCCTCGATGCTCGACGAGTTCTCGACCACGCTGCTCGAGGAGCTCGACTACTACGCCGAGGCCTACAACATGACCCGGCTGGCCGCGAACATCGGCGGCATCGAGGGCGTGCACGTCCCCGACCTGGTCAGCGAGCTGTCGACCGACAAGGTGCTCACCCAGGAGTTCGTGAGCGGCGTCAAGATCTCCGACGTCGAGGCGATCCGCGCAGCCGGCCACGACCCGGCGGTGCTCGGCGACGCCGCGCTGCACGCCACGATCAAGATGCTGCTCATCGACGGCTTCTTCCACGCCGACCCGCACCCGGGCAACCTCATCGTCGACCTCGAGACCGGCGTCGTCACGTTCCTCGACTGCGGCATGGTCGGCGAGATCACGCCGCTGCAGCGGGCGCACATGGTCATGGTGCTGTGGGCCTACACGCGCGGCGACCTCGGCGCGATGGCCGACGAGATGCGCGCGCTGTCGGTGCCGTTCCGCCCGGTCGACGAGGACGCCTACCGCAAGTCCTTCCAGCGCCGGATGGCCCGCTTCGTCAGCACCGAGTCCGACATCACCGTGATGTTCTCGCAGGGCATGGGGGTGCTCCGCGACAACGGGCTGCGCCTCGACCCGCAGCTCACCCTGGCGATCAAGTCGCTCACGCAGTCGGCCGCGTTCTTCACGCTGCTCGCACCGCCGGACCAGCCCTTCGCCGACGCCGCGCTCAAGGCGACGCAGGAGCTCGGGATGGAGGCCGTGAGCGAGGAGGCGGTCGCCGAGGCCGCGCGCAAGGAGGGCATCCGCCTCGCCGGCCGCGCGCTGCAGGAGGCACCGGCGTACGCCAAGGGGCTCAGCGCGATCGGCGACCAGCTCAAGCAGGGCAAGCTCACCGTCCACGTCGACAACGGGTCGCTGGGCGACCAGATGGGCGCGTTCTCCAAAGTCGTCCAGAACGTCGTGCTGGCGCTCCTCCTCGCGGGCGCGATGATCGGCTCGGCGATCGCGGCGTCGGCACTATCGGCCAACCCCGACCAGCACACGGCCTACCGGTGGACGCTCGGCGCGTTCTTCGTGTCGCTGGCGATCGCCCTGCTGCTCGCGCTGGTCTACCTCGTCTCGTTCACCAAGGAACGGCGACGCCTCTCGCGCGAGCGCTGGGGACCGGACCGCTTCTGATCCCGCCGGCGGCGCGACGGAGCACGCGGAGCGAAGAGGGCTGAGGGCGCCGCACGGCGGAGTAGGTTGCGCGCCATGGATGTCGTCGTGCCCTGGTTCGGTGTCTGGATCGCGGTCATCGTGGCGTTCTTCGCCAACTACCTCTACTTCGGCCCGAAGACGATGTTCCCCGTGTGGTGGCGCGCGATGCGCAAGCCGGTCGACGAGAAGCCGGGCACCGGGCAGAACATGCCGCTGGTGTTCGCGCTCATGGTCGTCGCGCTCTTCGTGCAGGCCATCACGCTCTCGTGGGTCCTGCAGGCGACGCTGGCGCTCTACGACCTCAAGGACATCTCGCTGGCCACCGGCGCTCTCGTCGGTCTCGGCATCGGCGTCGCGTTCGCGGCCATGACGTCGTTCGGCCACCGGATGTTCGCCGGCCAGGGCTTCAAGGTATGGCTCATCGAGATCGGCGGCGACCTCCTCGGCCTGGTGCTCATGGGCGCCGTCCTCAGCATCTACGTCTGAGCCCGGCTCACGACCACCTAGACCAGGCTGCCCACCCGCAGACCCTCGAGCACGGCCTCCTCGACGGTGCGCGGGGCGACGCAGTCGCCGACCGCGTGCACCTCGAGATCGGTGCGCCCCTCGAGCTCGCGCAGCAGTCCGTCGACCGAGTGGTGCCCCTGCGACAGGACCAGCGACGCGACGTCGTCGACGATCACCGGCTCGTCGCTGAGCACGTGCTGGAAGTACACCGAGTCGGCATCGGCCCCGACGATGCGCACCAGCGGCACGATCGAGACGCCGAGGCGCGCGGCCTCCGCGATCATCTCGTCGCGCACGTACTGCTGGATCCGCTGGCCCGCGTGGTAGCCGGTGACGCCGAGCGTCACCTTGTGCCCCTTCTGCGCCAGCAGGATCGACGTGCCCAGCCCGATCCAGTCGCACCGCCAGTCGGCGACGACCGCGCGACCCCGCGGCACCTCCGCACCACGCAGCACCTCCCACGCCGTGAGCACGGTCGGGTCGCCCATCAGCTCGAGCTCGGGAACGCGCGGCAGGGCGCCGGTCGCGATGACGACGGCGTCGGCATCGAGCTCCTGGAGCAGCGCGGCGTCGGCCCGGGTCCCCAGCAGCAGCTTCACCCCGGCGCGCTCCGCCTCGCCCGCGAGGTTGATCACCGCACCGCCGAACTCCGCACGGCCGGGCACCTCCTGCGCGAGCAGCACCTGGCCGCCGACCCGGCGCTCCGCCTCGACCAGCGTGACGCGGTGGCCGCGCTCAGCCGCGACCGCGGCGGCCTTGAGCCCGCCCGGGCCGCCGCCCACGACGACGACGTGCCGCGACGCGCGCACCGGGATGCGTGTGCCGAACTCCAGCTCGCGACCGGTCTCCGGGTGCTGGATGCACGAGATCGGGTAGCCGGCGTGGAAGTGGCCGATGCACGCCTGGTTGCAGCCGATGCACGCGCGGATCTCGTCGAGGCGGCCCTCGTCGGCCTTCACCGGGAGCTCCGGGTCGCAGATGAGTGCCCGCGTCATCACCGTCGCGTCGGCGTCGCCGCGCTCGAGGATCAGCTCGGCGTCCTGCGGCTGGTTGATCCGCCCCGCCACCATCACCGGCACCGTGACGACGTCCTTCACCCGCCGGGCGAGCGGCGCCGTGTACCCGTTCGGCACGGTCATCGGCGGCACGATGTGCACCGACCCCGACAGCGTGGCGGAGGTGCCCGCGACGACGGACACGTAGTCGACGAGGCCGTCGGCGTCGAGCAGGGCCAGCGCCTCCAGCGTCTCGTCGGCGGTGAGGCCCTCGCCGGACCGCTCGCCGACCGAGACGCGCAGGCCGACGACGAGGTCGGGCCCCGCCGCCTCGCGCACGCCGACGAGCACCTCGCGCAGGAACCGCACCCGGTTCTCGAGGCCGCCGCCGTACTCGTCCTCGCGCAGGTTGGTGCGCGGGTTGAGGAACTGGGCGGGCAGATACCCGTGCGAGGCGACGACCTCGACCCCGTCGTAGCCGCTGCGGCGCATGCGGTCCGCGGCGTCGGCGTAGCACTGCACCATCTCGCGCACCTGCGCCGTGGGCATCGCGCGCGGCATCACGTGGAACCGCTCGTTGGGGACGGCCGACGGCGCGAGCGCGACGGGCAGCGTGCCGTCCTCGGACTCCATCAGCTCGCGGCCGTCGTGGAAGAGCTGCTGGACGATCGTGGCGCCGTGCGCGTGGACGGCGTCGGCGAGGCGGCGGAACGCCGGGATGCACGAGTCGTCGTCGGCCATGAGCACGTGGCTGGTGTAGCGGGCGGACGGGTGGACTCCCGCCACCTGGACGACGACCAGCCCGACGCCGCCGCGGGCGCGCGCCTCCTGGTAGGCGACCATCTGGTCCGACGGCACCCCGTCGACCGCCATCACGGTGTCGTGGCCCGACGACACGATGCGGTTGCGCACCTCGACCGGACCGATCCGCAGCGGGGCGAACAGATGCGGGAACCGGGTGTCGGTCATCGGTGCTCCTCGGGACGGACGTCGGGGAGATGCTAGGCCCGCAGGCCCGGACTATCGAGCGATAGGGCGCGCCCACCACCCCCTCACCCCCTGTCGATGTGTGGCCACCCGGGCCTCTACCGGCGCGTGGGCACACATCGACCGTCTGAGGGTGCGTGCTTCGCGCGGGGCGGCGCGCCTAGACTCGCCCCGTGGCAGCAGCACGGCGCCGGCGCGTCGACACCAGCGGCTGGCCGACCAAGGAGCTCATCCTCCTCGAGGCCTCGCGCCTGTTCGCGGTCCGCGGCTACCTCGGCACCTCGACCCGCGACATCGCCGCCGCGGTCGGGATCCAGCAGCCCTCGATGTACAGCCACTTCGCGTCCAAGCAGGCGATCGTGGAGGAGCTGCTCCGCCGCGACCTCACGGTCGGCAACGCCGCTCTCGAGCGGGTCGCGGCCGACGGCGGCGGCCCGCCGGTCGAGCTCTACCGCTACCTGCTCTGGGAGGTCGCCCACGACCTCGAGACGCCCTTCGACCTGCGCGGGCTCTACCAGGACCCGCTCCTCGACCAGGCCGAGTTCGCCGAGGGACGCCGGCTGCTCAAGCGCTACGACGCGCTCATGCGCTCGATCGTCGAACGCGGTGTCGAGGCCGGCGACTTCGTGGCGATCGACCCGCAGTTCGCCAAGCGCGTCATCGACGGCGTGATCCTCGAGGCGATCCGCACCGGCGCGCTCGAGCGGCGGGTGGGCGACGACGAGCCCGACCTCACCGCGTCCTTCGTCGTGCGCGCCATGCTCACCAAGCCCGCGCGGCTCGCCGCCGTGCGCGAGGCCGCGCACGCCCTCGGCTCCCCCTCCTGACCCGCGACACACGCGCCGCCTCCACGGAAAGACGTGGGAGCGCTGGGATCATCGCGTCGTGGCCACGACCGATGCGACCGAGCCTGCAGCGAACGCACCGGCGGGTGGCGGACCTGCCGCCGATCCTCGGGCCCACAAGCTGGCGAGGTGGGAGGCCAGGACCACCCCGGCCATCATCGTGGCCGCGCTGCTCCCCGTCGTCGTCGCGTTCACGCCCTCGCCGCAGTCGCCGCTGAGCGACACGATCAACATCGTCTGCTGGCTGGTCTTCCTCGTCGACCTGATCGTCCAAGTTCGACCTCGCCATCGTGCTCATCACCGCACCCTGGTTCCTCATCACCGGCGGCGGCTCGCAGTTCGTCGTGGTCGCCCGACTGGCCCGCCTCGGTCGCGTGGTGATGGCGAGCACCCGCAGCAACAAGCTCAAGCACCTCGGCAACCAGCTGGGCAGCGCCTCGCTCTACGCGCTCGGCATGATCGTCGCCTGCTCGATCCTGGTGAAGGCCCTCAACGAGTCGCAGTTCCCGACGTACGGCGACGCCGTGTGGTGGGGGTTCGTCACGTTCACCACCGTCGGCTACGGCGACTTCTACCCGAACGACGCCGGCGGCCGCATCGTGGCCATCGTCCTGATGGTCGGCGGTGTGGCGTTCCTCGGAACCCTCGCCGGAACGCTGTCGGCGTTCTTCGGGGTCGGCAGCGACGGCAAGGAGCCCGAGTACGACGACGAGGGCAACCTCATCGTGATCGAGGACGAGGCGGACGGCACCGTCGAGGTGGTCGACACCGCCACGACGTCGGACGTCGCCGACGCCAAGCAGGCGGCGCACGCCGACACCGCCGCCCTCGCAGCCGAGGTCGCCGCGCTGCGCGAGACCGTGCACGCGCTCGTCAAGAAGCTCGACGAGAAGAGCTGAGCCGCGCTGCTCCGCGACGCGCGGCGGCGAGGACGGGTCTAGCGTGCGGGCATGACCGACCTCGAGGCCTACTTCGACACCTCCACCTGGGATCCGCGCGACGTCGTATCCGGCGGCGCCCGCATGATCCCGATCAGCACGCCTGTCGGCGACTTCCGGGTGTGGACCAGGCGGGTGGGCACCAACCCCGACCTGAAGGTGCTCCTGCTCCACGGCGGCCCGGGCGACACCGACGAGCTCTACGAGTGCTTCGACGTCCACCTCCCTCGCGCGGGGATCGAGTACTACTTCTACGACCAGCTCGGGTCGTTCCGCAGCGACCAGCCCGACGACCCGTCGCTGTGGGACCTCGCCCGGTTCGTCGACGAGGTCGAGCAGGTGCGCCTCGCGCTGGGTCTGGACTCGTCGAACTTCGTGCTGCTGGGGCAGTCGTGGGGCGGGATCCTCGCGATGGAGTACGCCGTCCACCACCAGGACGCGCTCAAGGGCCTGGTGATCTCGAACATGATGTCGAGCTGCCCGGCGTACAACGCTTACGCGCGCGACGTCCTCATGCCGCAGATCGACCCCGAGGTCCTCGCCACCATCCAGGAGCTCGAGGCCACCGGGCGCACCGACGACCCGCGGTACGAGGCGCTCCTGCTCGAGCACCACTACCAGTACCACGTGTGCCGGATCCCGCTCGCGGAGTGGCCGGAGCCGGTGGTGCGCAGCTTCGAGCACCTCAACCCGGCGGTCTACGTCCCGATGCAAGGACCCAGCGAGCTCGGGTTGTCCGGGTCGCTCGAGCGGTGGGACCGCTCGGCGGACCTCGCGGGCATCGACGTCCCCGCCCTCGTGATCGGCGCGACCCACGACACGATGGATCCCGCGCACCTGGAGTGGATGGCCGGCCAGCTGCCGCAGGGCCGCTACCTGCACTGCCCGGAGGGCAGCCACCTCGCGCAGTTCGACGACCCCGAGCACTACTTCCCGGGGCTGCTGGACTTCTTGACGTCGCTCTAGCTAGCGGGGCATGTCGAGGACGCCGAGCCCGCGCTTGATCAGCTCGTTGGCGACGATCAGCCGCTGGATCTCGGAGGTGCCCTCCCAGATCCGGTCGACCCGCACCTCGCGGTAGATCCGCTCGACGGCGTAGGAGCGGTCGTAGCCGCGGCCGCCGAAGATCTGCACGCAGCGGTCGGCCACCCGGCCGGCCGCCTCGGACGCCGCGAGCTTGGCCACGGACGCCTTGGCGTGCATGGTCTTGCGGTCGCCGCCGTTGTCGATCTCCCACGCGACCTGGTGGTAGTAGGCGCGGTTCAGCGCGATGTCGACGGCGCTGTCGGCGAGCATCTGCTGCACCATCTGGAAGTCGGCGATGCGCTGCCCGAACTGCTCGCGCGACACCGCCCAGTCGCGCGCCAGACCCAGCGCGCGCTCGGCCGCGCCGATGGTGCGGGCGGCGATGCCGAGCCGCTCCTCGACGAACCACTCCTTGGTGAGCTCGTAGCCCTCGCCGACCTCGCCGAGCACGGCGTCGTCGGCGACGAAGACCTCGCGGAAGGCGAGCGTCGGATGGTCGAGCACGGGCGTGTGCATGAAGACGGGCGTCCGCACGGTCTCGACGCCGGGGGTGCCGCGGTCGACGAGGAACAGCGTGGGTGCGCGGTCCTCCCCCGCGAGCGCGTGAACGATCCAGAAGTCGCTGACGTCGCCGCCGGTGACGAACCACTTCTCGCCGTCGATCACCCAGCCGCCGTCGACCTTGCGCGCGGTGGTCGTGATCGCGATCGCGTCGGAGCCGGCGTCGGCCTCGGTGGTGGCGTAGGCGTCGCGCTTCTCGCCGCGGATCACCGGCAGCAGGTACTTCTCGCGCTGCTCGGGCGTGCACCGGGCCAGGACGTTGGCGGGGTACCAGACGAAGTCCCACAGGCAGTTCGTGGCCTTGCCGATCTGCTCCTGCACGATGATCTGCTCGACCGCCGACAGGCCCAGGCCGCCCCACTCGACCGGCATGTTCATCGCCCAGAGGCCGGCGTCGATGGCACCGGCGACGAGCTCGGCCTGGATCGCCGGATCGAGCTCGCCGCCCGACGACTCGACGGCCTCCTCGTGCTCCATCAGGCGGGCCGTGAACGCCGCCGCCCGCTGCTGCAGGTCGACCTGCTCGGGCGTGTACGCGAACTCCATGACGAACCTCCTGACGGCTCAGGGCGCGACGGCGCGCGCATCGAGCGCGACGACGCCGTCGGGTCCCACGAGCACCGGGTTGACCTCGAGCTCGGCGATCTCGGGGTGCGCCGCCGCGACGCCAGCCACCGCCGACACGAGACGGGCGAGAGCGGGGACGTCGACGGCCGGGCGGCCGCGGACCCCGTCGAACAGCGCGGCAGCGTGCAGGGAGCGCAGCAGCCGCTCCGCGGTCTCGGGCGACACGGGCGCCAGCGCGAACGCGACGTCGTCGAGGACCTCCGTGAGCACACCGCCCATCCCGACGAGCACCACCGGGCCGAACCGCGCGTCCTCCTGGACGCCGACGATCACCTCGATGCCCGACGAGAGGTCGGCCATCGCCTCGACCGTGACGGCGGGCGGCGACAGCCGGGCGACGAGGTCGCGGTACGCCGCGAGCGCCTCGGCCTCGTCCTGCAGCCCGAGCACGACACCGCCGGCGTCGGACTTGTGCAGCAGCCCCATCGCCTTGAGCACCACGGGGAAGCGCGGCTCGCCGCTGCCGAGCGCGGCGAGCAGCTCGTCCTCGGACCGTACGACCGCCATCGCCGGGAACGGCACGCCCGCGTCGTCGAGCAGCGCTCGAGTGGCGATGTAGCCGAGATCGTCGACGGCGGGCGCAGGCGACGGGAGGGCCAGCGGGTCGGCGTAGGCCGGGTGCGGCTCGTGGCTGATCGACGCGAGCGAGCGAGCCGCCTCCGCGATGCCGCGGAACACCGGGACGCCCGCGGCGCGCAGCACCGCGATGCTGTCGCTGTGCGGGAACATCGACTGCACGACGACCGGCTTGCGCTGCGCCGTGATCGTGGCGACTGCCTCGTGGGCCGCGGTGATCTCGCGCGGGCCAAGAGATCCCGGCAGCGTGGCGTAGCCACCGAAGTAGCCGATCCACAGCACCGAGTCGACCTCGTCGGAGGCGAGCAGCTCGGCGATGCCGCGGGAGTACGAGCTCGGGTCCTGCTCGCCCGAGCCCGCGATGTCGACCGGGTTGAGCGGGCTGGCCTGGTCCCAGAGCGCGGCGCGCAGCCGCACCCCGAGCTCGTCGGACAGGTGCGGCACCTCGAGGCCGTAGTGCTCGAGCAGGTCCGACGCGATCGCGCCGTAGCCCCCGCCGTCGGTGAACACCGCGACCCGGCGGCCGTCGGCCCGCCGCCCGCTCACGAGCGTGACGAGGACGTCGACCATCTCCGCCGGCGCGTGCACGCGGATGATGTCGCCCGCCACGCACGCGGCGTCGACGACGCGGGTCGGGCTGGTGAGGGACCCGGTGTGCGACGCCGCACCGCGGGCGGCGGCGGCCGAACGGCCAGGAGCAAGCAGCACCACGGGTTTCCCGGCGGCGCGCAGCTCGCGCGCGGCGGCGACGAACGCACGGCCGTCGCGCACGTCCTCGGCGTAGACGGCGACGGCGCTCGTCCCCTCGTGGTCGGCGCAGGCCAGCATCAGGTCGGCGAGCGAGACGTCGGACTGGTTGCCGAGCGAGACGAAGCGCGAGACCCCGAGACCGCGCGCGTGCAGGAGCGAGTCGATGTCGAGCGCGACGTTGCCGCTCTGCGACAGAACCGCGACGGTGCCGGCGTGGAAGGTGTCGGACGCGAGCTGCAGCGACGACGTGGTGTCGACGACACCGAGGCAGTTCGGGCCGACGAGCGCCGAGCCAGCGCCGCGCACGCGACGGACGATCTCGTCCTCGAGCGCCCGGCCCTCGTCCGACGCCTCCGACAGGCCCGCGGTGATCGCGACGATCGCGCGCGCACCGACGGCCAGCGCATCGTCGACCGAATCGAGCAGACCGGCCACCGGGACGCAGATCGCCACCAGGTCGACCGGGCCGTCGACGTCGCGCAGCGACGTCAGCGCCTCGCGGCCCTGCACGGTGCCGCCCTTGCGGTTCACCAGGTGCACGGTGCGGCCGTCGTCGTGCGCGAGGAGCTGCTTGGCGAGCATGTAGCCCCACTTGGCCGTGTCGTCGCTCGCGCCGACGACCGCCACCGAGCGCGGGTCGAACAGGGCCGTGAGGTCGCGGTGCCCCGCGGGGACCCCCGTCACTGCAGGCTCAGCGCGTGCGCCGGGCACATCGAGACGGCCTTCTCGGCCACCGGCAGGAGCGCCGCCGGGACCTCGCCGTCGCCGAGCACCGTCGCGAAGCCGCTGTCGTCGAGCTCGATGAGCTCGGGGGCCTCGTCGTGGCACAGGCCGTAGCCCTGGCAGATGTCAGGGTCGACCACGAGCTTCATCGCTGCCTCCCGGCGGCCTTGCGCGAGCGCCCGGCACCGGTGCGGTAACGGGTCCGTCCCGATCCCTTGACGCAGGATCAGGGTGACCTTAGCGTGCGCCTGACTGAACAGTCAGTCCGTATGGCGAGGACGGGAGGGCCGGCCATGCAGCACGTCCTGCCGTGCCTGCACGCCCCCGCCACCGCGCGCCCGGGACGCCGCCGGTGACCGTCGCGACCGCCGCCGTGGACACCCGGCAGCGGATCCTCGAGGCGACCGCGACCTGCATCGCCGAGGACGGGGTGGCGGCGGTCCGGATGGCCGGGATCGCCCGCGCCGCCGGCGTCTCCACGGCCCTGCTGCACTACCACTTCGAGACCAAGGAGCAGCTCTTCGAGCAGGTGCTCCGGCACTCCTACGACTCGAGCACGCTCCTCGACCAGGAGTCCCTGCGCCGCGAGGGGCTCACACCCGCGCAGCGGCTCGCGGCCTACCTCGACCGGTGCCTGCCCAGCGACGACCTCCTCGAGCGCGATCTCCTGCTCTGGCAGGAGTTCGGGGCGATGTCGCCGCGCAACCCGTCGATGGCCGCGGTGACCTCGGACTTCTTCCAGGGCGACGTCGAGCGCGTCACCGGCATCATCGAGGACGGCGTCGCCGACCGCTCCTTCACGACCGCCGACCCCGACCTCGTCGCCCGCACGCTCATCGCGCTCTGCGACGGCCTGTGCACCCGTGTGCTCGCCGGGGACCGCCGGGTGCCGCTGGCCGAGGCGCGCCGCGTCATGGCCGCCACGGGCAGCGCCCTCCTCGGCCTGCCCGAGCCCCTCCCTCTGGGAACCCGCCCCCGGACCCCGTCGTTGCCCTCCCAGGGCCGACGCAGCCGTACCCCGTCCCCGTCCCGCACCCCCTCCCGCACCTGAGGAGCACCACCATGACCCAGATCAGCAGCGCGTCCTTCGGACGCCGGAGCCTGCTCGGCGGCGCCCTCGGCCTCGGCGCGGCGGCGACGCTCAGCGCGTGCGGCTTCTCCAGCGACACCGCCGGCACGCCGTCGGCGTCGGCCTCGCTGGCACCGGCGGCCAAGGCCAAGATCGACGGCGACCTCGTCTACTTCAACTGGGCCGAGTACCTCGACCCCGACGTCGTGAAGGCGTTCCAGAAGGAGTACGGCGTCAAGATCATCGAGTCCAACTACGACTCGTACCCGGCGATGATGGCCAAGCTCAACTCGGGCAACCAGTACGACATCGTCTTCCCGGGCTCCAAGGAGGTCGCGCAGCTCAAGGCGGCCGGCAAGCTGCAGCGCATCGACAAGGAGCAGCTCAAGAACGCCGACCAGGTGTTCGGCGTCACCAAGTACTTCGACAACCCCTGGTACGACGCGAACAGCGACTACTCCGTGCCGTTCACGATGTACAAGACCGGCATCGCCTACCGCACCGACAAGGTCACGACCATGACCGAGTCCTGGAGTGACCTCTGGAACGAGCAGGCCAAGGGCAAGATCTTCGTGCTCGACGAGGCCGACGAGGCGATCGGCATGGCGGGCCTCAAGCTCGGCATCGACATCAACACCGCGAACCCGGACGACCTGGCCAAGATCAAGGAGCTGCTGCTGACGCAGAAGCCCCTGCTGCGCGGGTACTCGACCGACGACATCAACAACCTCGCGGGCGGCAACGCCTGGATCCACCACGCGTGGTCCGGCGACTTCATCTCGCTGGTCACCAACACGGTCGACGACCCGGAGAACTACGCCTACATCACGCCGAAGGAGGGGTCGCCGATCGGCAGCGACACCTACGCGATCCCGGCGAACGCGCAGCACCCCGGCACCGCCCTGGTGTTCATCGACTTCCTGCTGCGGCCGGAGAACATCGCGAAGAACATCGCCTACCTCGGCTACCCGATGCCGACCAAGACCGGCGCCGACACCTTCGACAAGATCACGGCCGACTACCCCGAGACGCGCCTGGCCGTCTCCGACCTCGACAAGCCCGAGGTCTTCAAGACCCAGACCCCCGAGGGCAAGGCCGCCCGCGACGCGATGTGGACCGAGGTCAAGGCCTCCTGATGGCGACGGCCGAGGGCACGACGGCGAAGCGGCAGCGCCGAAGGAGCGCCACGCACACCAGACTCTGGGGCTGGCTGCTCGTGCCCCCGGCGCTGTGGATGTTCGTGTTCTTCGTGTCGAGCATCGTGATCGTGGTGCTGCTCTCGTTCGGCCACGTGAACGCGGCCGGCCGCGCCGTCTTCGGCTTCAGCCTCGACAACTACAAGGCGCTCTGGAACCCGACCTACCTGACGGTCTTCGTGCGCTCGATCCTCTACGCGCTGCTCACCGTCGGGCTGTGCGCGCTGATCGGCTACCCCGTCGCCTACACGATCGCGCTGCACGGCGGCCGCTTCAAGAACGCGCTGATCGCGGCGCTGGTCATCCCGTTCTTCGCCAGCTACCTCATCCGCATGTACGCCTGGTCGACCCTGCTGTCGGACGAGGGCCTGGTGAACTCGCTGCTGCTGAAGCTCGGGTTCCCGCACGCGATCAAGTTCCTGAACACACCAGGGGCGGTGGTGGCGGGGCTCGTCTACGGGTTCGTCATCTTCATGATCCTGCCGATCTACGCCTCGCTCGAACGCATGGACCTCTCGCTCATCGAGGCCGGCAAGGACCTCTACCACTCGCCGCTGCAGACCTTCTGGGCCGTCACCCTGCCCGCGACGCGGGCCGGCGTGCTGGGCGGCGTGCTGCTCGTGTTCCTGCCGGCCCTCGGCGACTTCGTCAGCGCCCAGCTGCTCGGCGGTCCAGGCACCTACATGATCGGCAACCTGATCCAGCAGCAGTTCTTCGAAGGCCAGAACCAGCCGCTCGGTTCCGCGCTCACGGTGGTCCTCATGGCCGCCCTCGCACTGTTCATGGTCTTCTACCTGCGCGCGACCCAGAGCCAGCGGAGGGAGACCTGATGGCCACCACGACCGCCGGCACCGCCGCCGCGAGCGCCCCGGCTCGACGCCGCCGGCGCCGGTCGGTGGAGGGCAAGCCGCGCCTCGCCGTCGCGTTCACGGTGCTGTTCTTCGCGCTCCTCTACATCCCGATCATCGTCGTCGTCATCTTCAGCTTCAACAGCCGGAAGTCGTTGTCGTCGTTCGGTTCCTTCAGCCTGCGCTGGTACGACCAGTTCTTCCACGACGAGCAGCTGCTCTCCTCGCTGCGCGCCAGCATCCTCATCTCGACCGTCGCGATGATCGGCTCCCTGATCCTCGGGACGATGCTCGCGTTCGCGCTCGAGAAGATCCGCTCGCGCCGGGCGCGCGTGGTCGGCACGGTCACGCTCGTGCCGCTGGTGACGCCGGAGATCGTCACCGGCGTCGCGGCGCTGCTGTTCTTCACCGGCCTCGGCATCAAGCTCTCGCTGACGACCGTGATCCTCGCGGAGATCACGTTCTCGATCTCCTACGTCGCCGTCATCGTGCGCGGCCGGCTCGCCGCGATGTCGGACGAGGTCGAGGAGGCGGCGCGCGACCTGGGCTGCACGCCGCTGCAGGCGCTGCGGCTGGTGACGCTGCCGATGATCCTGCCCGCGCTCATCGCGTCGGGCCTGCTGGTGTTCGCCCTGGTCTTCGACGACTTCGTGCTCGCGTTCTTCGTGACCGGCGTCGACCCCCAGCCGCTGCCGGTGCGCATCTACTCCGAGATCCGCCTGACCATCTCGCCCGCGATCAACGCGGTCGGAACCTGCATGATGCTGGTCTCGGTCGCGGTCATCGGGCTCTCGCTGCTGATCCCCCGCCTCTTCGGCCGCAAGGACAACGGCCTCGACCTGCTCGCCGGAGGATGACCCCGTGACCGAGACCGCCACGACCGACTCCGCTGGCACCGTCGCCGACGCCGACGTGGCCATCCGCCTCGTCGGGCTCACCAAGGCGTTCGGCGACCAGACCGTCGTCGACCACCTCGACCTCGACATCCGCAAGGGCGAGTTCTTCTCCCTCCTCGGCCCGTCGGGCTGCGGCAAGACGACGACGCTGCGCATGATCGCCGGCTTCAGCGACGCCACCGAGGGCTCGATCCTGCTCGGCGGCGTCGACGTCACCTCCGTGCCGCCGCACAAGCGCAGCGTCAACACCGTCTTCCAGAGCTACGCCCTCTTCGAGCACCTCGACGTGCTCGGCAACGTCGGGTTCGGCCTGCGCCGCAAGGGACTTCCCAAGAGCGAGATCTCGCGGATGGCCAACGAGGCGCTCGAGCTCGTGCAGCTGACCGAGAAGGCCAAGGCGCGCCCGCGCGAGCTCTCCGGCGGGCAGAAGCAGCGTGTCGCCCTCGCGCGTGCGCTGGTGAACCGCCCCGAGGTGCTGCTGCTCGACGAGCCGCTCGCCGCGCTCGACCTCAAGCTGCGCCAGCAGATGCAGGTCGAGCTCAAGACGATCCAGCGCGAGATCGGCATCACCTTCGTGTTCGTCACCCACGACCAGGACGAGGCGCTGACCCTCTCCGACCGCGTGGCCATCATGAACAAGGGCGTCATCGAGCAGGTCGGCACGCCGGAGGACGTCTACGAGCGCCCCCGCACCGCCTTCGCCGCCGGGTTCATCGGCACCAGCAACCTGATGACGGGCACCTACCGCTCGCGGTCGCTCGAGATCGCGCCCGGGATCTCGGTGCCGGTCCCCGGCCACGCCGAGATCGCCGAGGGCAGCTCCGCCTCGATCGCCGTGCGCCCGGAGAAGATCTGGATGGACGAGTTCGAGCCCGACATGGTCCGCATCCCCGGCACCGTCGTCGCGACCGTCTACCACGGTGCCACGACGCAGTACCTCGTCGACATCGCCCCCGAGGTCCGCCTCACGGTGCTCGAGCAGAACATCGCGCGCGCCCGCAACGAGGACCGCTGGGCCGACGGCGACAAGGTGGAGCTCGGCTGGAAGGCGGAGCACGCCGTCGTCATCGGCTGAACGGCGCCGCCCTGCCGGCTCGGACAGGATGGGCCCTGCCATGTCGACCAGCACCCCCACGCCGCTCTCGCCGGCGGCCCGCGCCGTCGTGCGCGTCGGCGGCCTGTCGCTGCTGCTCGACACGACGTTCTTCTCGGTGCTCTCGCCGCTGCTCGCGGGCTACGCCGAGTCGGCGTCGCTCTCCGAGCCGGAGATCGGCCTGCTGGTCGCGGCGTACCCGTTGGGCTTCGTGCTCGCGGCCTTCCCCGCCGGCAACCTCGTGTCGCGGCGCGGCCCGCGGGCGATGCTCGTCGTCGGGCTGCTCACCGTGGCCGTGTCGTGCGCGCTGTTCGGGTTCGCGACCACCGGGCCTGAGCTGATCGCGTTCCGGTTCGTCCAGGGCGTGGGCGGCATCCTCGCGTGGGCCTCGGCCATGACCTGGTCGCAGTCGGTGGCTCCGGTCGACCGGCGCGGCGAGGTCGCGGGCAGGGTCCTCGGGATGGCGGTGATCGGCTCGATCGTCGGGCCTGTCGTGGGAGCGCTAGCTTCCGTCACCGGGACCCTGCCGGTCTTCGTGGGGCTCGGGCTGGTGTTCGTCGGCCTCGCCGTCGTCGCCTCGCGGCTGCCCGCGCCGACGGTGCTCGGGTCGCCCGGCTGGCGCCACGCGCTGGGCCTGCTGCACGACCACCGGCTCCGGCTCGGCATCTGGCTGCTGTCGTTCGGCGGCATCGTCACCGGCGCGATCGGCACCCTCGCGCCGCTCACCCTGGCCGACGTCGGCGTCACCGCCACGGGGACGAGCCTGGTGTTCCTCGCCATGGCCGGTGCGGCCGCGCTCACCAGCCCCCGTGTCGGCCGGCGCGCGGACCGCCACGGCCGGGCCGTGGTCGCCGTCGTGGTGCTCTCCGTCGGCGCCGTGACGATGCTCCTCACCGGGCTGGTGTCGCGCGCGGGCGGCCCGGTGGCGCTCCTCGTCGTGCTGCTCGTCGGCGGCTTCGTCGTCCTCGAGGCCGGCTACGTCCCGGGCAGCGCCCTCATCGCCGACGGGACCGCCGACGCCGAGACGTCGCGCGGCGAGATCCTCGCCCTCGCCAACCTCTGCTGGGCGATCGGCATGACCGCCGCCTCGCTGCTCTCGGGCGTCCTGCTCGGCCGCTTCGGCGTCGTCGCGCCGTACGCCGCCGTGGCCCTCTGCGCCCTGCTCACGGTCCCCGAGTTCACCGTCCTCGCCCGCCGCGCCCGGACCCGATGAGAGGCTTCCCGCCATGACCTCAGCGCTCCTCGTCATCGACGTCCAGAACGAGTACGTCACCGGCGGACTGCCGATCGTGCACCCGCCCGTCGAGGAGGGTCTCGAGCGCATCGGCACCGCGATCGACGCGGCCAACGCCGCCGGCGTGCCGGTGGTGCTCATCCGGCACACCGAGCCCGACCCCAGCGGCGGCCTGTTCGTGCAGGGCACCCCGCAGTGGGAGCTGCACGCCGACGTCGAGGGCCGCCCGCACGTGGCCGTCGTCGACAAGACCCTGCCGGGCTCCTTCACCGGCACCGGCCTCGAGGAGCTCCTCGGCGAGCTCGGGGCCGACCACGTCGTCGTGGTCGGCTGGATGACCCACATGTGCGTCGACACGACCACCCGCCAGGCGGCCCACCTCGGGCTCGGGGTCACCGTCCTCGAGGACGCCACGGGCACCATCGACGTCTCCGACGCGCTGCCCGCGGCCCTCGTGCACCGGGTCGAGCTCGGGGTCCTCGGCGACGGCTTCGCGAGCGTCGTGCCGACCGCGGAGTGGGTGGCGGGGCTCCCCACCTGAGGGCCGCGCTCTCGGGGCGGCTGCGACCCGGTCCGCCCCCCGGGCCGATCCCACGCTGCGTCGACGGGTGCTGCTCCTATCGGGCGACGTACCCGGTCGCGCTGCGGTGACCCGGCTAGGGCACATGGGGGAACTCTCCCGACGACACGCCGGGGCCTGAACTCGGCAGCGCTCCCGCGCGTCATGATGGACATCCGGTCGCCGACCCCCCGTCATCCCCTCGTCATCCCGGGTCGTGCGCCCCTTCCGGTCCAGCGCAGCACGGCGTGCACGGCGTCCTGGACGTGAACGTGGCATTCCGTGACCGTGCGCTCACCCTGAGCGACACGCCCACGTCGAGAGCAATGCCCCGGAAGGAACACCCGTACGGCTCACCATGATCGTGACCGGTCAACCGACACCCCATCTGTGAGCGCGAGGAGGTGGACCACGATGACGACGCAGACGCTGTCGCACCGTGACAACGACGTGATGGAGCTGCTCCGGCAGGGAGTGCCCCTGACTCTCCTGCTGGACCTGGCCGACCCGTTCGGCCCCCGCAGCACCGAGCTCTTCGAGCTCGAGCAGGACGCGGCGTAGCAGCACCGAGGGACCGGCCGTCGCTGCTGCCAGCAGCGGCGCCTGAGACCACCAGGAGGGCCCCCGGC
>JBGAJT010000160.1:0-8087 GCA_044224785.1 Candidatus Nanopelagicales bacterium
CCTGCGCGCACTCCAGCGAGTGGGTGAGGCGGGTGCGCAGGAAGTCGCTCTCCCCCGCCGCGATCACCTGCGTCTTGGCGGCGAGCCGGCGCAGCGCGGCGGAGTGCAGCACGCGCGCGCGGTCGCGGGAGAAGGCGGTGCGGCCGGCCCGCTTGGGCGGCTCCTCCACCCAGCGCGCCTCGTCGTCGGGCGCGTAGCCGTCGGAGTGGCGATCGTCGCCGGAGTGGCCCATCCCCCCGGCCCATCCCCACCCCGCCGTGTTCTTGTTCAGTGGATACCTTCCCGTCGGGGTTATGTAGAACGTGACAAATATCACGCGCTCCAGGCGCGGGAGGGGAGGTCAGAGACGGGGCGTGACGTTGCGGCGCTCGAAGATCCAGAAGGAGAGCAGGCCCAGGGTCTCGCGGGCGACGTACTCGGGGGTGAGCGTCGAGCCCGCGCCCGCCGTCGTCGGCGCCGCGTGCGCGTCGATGCCGAGCGCGCTGGCCATCGCGACGCTGCGCGCCTCGTGCGCCGGGTCGGTGACGATCGTGGCGCTCGACCAGCCGCGCTCGGCCATCAGGTCGGCGACCGCCTCGAGGCTGGCGAGCGTGTCGTGCCCGTCGGGCACGGCGACGACCGCGGACGCCGGGACACCGTGCGCGACCAGCCAGTCGCGGCCGGCCACCGCCTCGGTGGTGTTGTCGCCCGGCTGCTTCCCGCCGACCGTGATGACGTGGTCCGCGACGCCCGCGTCGTAGAGCCCGGCCGCATGCTCGAGACGCGCCTGCAGCACGGGGCTCGGCCGCCCCCAGAACTGAGCGGCGCCGAGCACGACGATCGCGTCGGTGGGGACCGTGTCGGCGCTGCGCGCGGTCGAGACCACGCGGTACGCCGCGAAGCCGGTCACCGCCGCGGCGAGCACGACCACGAGCGCGAGGACCGCCGCCAGCACCCGGCGTACCGGGGACCGTCGACGCGGCGGCGCCGACGGCGCCTGCGGGTCAGCGGTCACGGTCATGCGGTGATTCTCCCCGATCCGGGGCCGTGCTCAGAACATCCGCACAGTTCCCGTACCGGGCGGCTGACAGCGCGCTCACACGTTCCGGGCGGACGGTGGAGGCACCTGGTCCTCCGGGACCCAGAACAAGGGAGAGCACATGATCGACCACGAGACGACCACCTCCACCCGGGGTTCCGCCAAGCGTTGGGGCAGCGCAGCGGCACTCATGGCGGCGGGTCTCGCGGGCGGGATCGTCATCGCCGGAACGGTGAGCGCCAACGCCGCCACCGGCACCCCGAGCCCCTCCGCCTCGTCCAGCACCACCGCGCCTTCGGGCATCGCGCCGCCCAGCGGCTCCTCGTCGTCCACCGGCACCCAGGGGCAGGGTCGTCCGGCGGAGACCGAGCTCACCGGCGATACCGCGGCGAAGGTCAAGGCCGCCGCCCTCGCGAAGTACCCCGGCGCCACGGTCGACCGCGTCGAGACCGACTCCGAGGGCGTCTACGAGGCACACATCACCACCACCGACGGCAAGCACGTCATCGTCGCCGTGGACAAGTCCTTCACCGTCACGGGCACGCAGGAGATGCAGGGCCGCGGCGGCAAGGGCGGGCCGGGCAACGGCGAGACGCCGCTCACCGGCACGACGGCCGACAAGGTGAATGCCGCCGCCCTCGCGAAGTACCCGGGCGCGACCGTCGACCGTCTCGAGACCGACTCCGAGGGCGTCTACGAGGCCCACCTCACCACCACCGACGGCACGCACATCATCGTCGCGGTGGGCACGGACTTCACCGTGACCGGCACGCAGGAGATGCCGGCCGGCGGTCCTGGCGGCGGTCACGGACCGAACGGCACCGACCCCGACCCCAGCGACGACGACGGCCCGGGCACCAGCAACCCCGGCGGCTCCCAGCAGGGCACCGTGCCCGCGCCGAGCCAGAGCGGCACCGCCTGACGTCAGCCCCCCGGCCCACCCGAGCGCGGTGGGCGGGACCACGTCGTGGTCCCGCCCTCCTCGTTGCTGTGCTGGGTCAGCGGGTGTCGCTCGCGTCGCTGCTGATGGCGGCGCGACCCGCCTCGAGGCGGGCCACCGGCACGCGGAACGGGCTGCAGGACACGTAGTCCAGCCCGACCTTGTGGAAGAAGTGCACCGACTCCGGGTCGCCGCCGTGCTCGCCGCAGACTCCGAGCTTGAGGTCGGGGCGGGTGGCGCGACCCTCGGTCGAGGCGATGTCCACGAGGCGGCCGACGCCGTCGACGTCGAGCGACTCGAACGGCGACACCGTGAAGACGCCCTTGTCGAGGTACTTGCCGAAGAACTCCGCCTCGACGTCGTCGCGGCTGAAGCCCCACGTCGTCTGGGTGAGGTCGTTGGTGCCGAAGGAGAAGAACTCGGCGACCTCGGCGATCCGGCGAGCGGTGAGGGCGGCGCGCGGCAGCTCGATCATCGTGCCGATCGGGATGTGCAGCTCGATGCCCTCGCGCTCGGCGATGTCCTCGACGATGAGGTCGGACTCGTCGCGGATCAGGTGCAGCTCCATCACGGAGCCGACGAGCGGCACCATGATCTCGACCTTCGGGTCGCCACCCTCCTTGATGCGGTGCGCCGCCGCCTCCGCGATCGCGCGCACCTGCAGGCCGAACAGGCCGGGTACGACGAGACCGAGGCGCACGCCGCGCAGGCCGAGCATCGGGTTGGACTCGTGCAGCCGCTCGACGGCGGCGAGCAGCGCGAGGTCCTTGGCGTCCGGGCTGCCGTCGGCGTGGGCCAGCGCCACACGCACCGACAGCTCGGTGTAGTTCGGCAGGAACTCGTGCAGGGGCGGGTCGAGCAGGCGGATCGTGACCGGCAGCCCGTCCATCGCCTCGAAGAGCTCGATGAAGTCGCCTCGCTGGAGCTCGAGGAGGTCGTCGAGCGCACGTTGCTCCTCCTCCTCGTCCGAGGCGAGGATCATCCTCCGCACGACAGGCAGTCGGTCCCCCATGAACATGTGCTCCGTCCGCGCCAGACCGATCCCTTCCGCACCGAGGTGACGGGCGCGGGCGGCGTCCTCGGCGGTGTCCGCGTTCGCGCGCACCTTGAGGCGCCGCGTCTCGTCGGCGTGGGCCAGGATCCGGTCGACGCTGCGCACGAGCGCGGCAGTCTCGTCGTCGGCGGTGCCGACGGCGTGGTCGAGACCGTGCTCGAGGTAGAGGACGACGGGCGACGGCATGACGGGCACGTCGCCGGCGAAGACCTCGCCGGTCGAGCCGTCGATCGAGATGATGTCGCCCTCGAGCAGGCTCAGGTCGCCGACCCGAACCAGCTTGGCCGCGACGTCGACGTCGAGCTCCTCGGCGCCGCACACGCACGTCTTGCCCATGCCGCGCGCGACGACGGCCGCGTGCGAGGTCTTGCCACCGCGGCTGGTGAGGATGCCGGCCGCCGCGATCATGCCCTCGAGGTCGTCGGGGTTGGTCTCCTTGCGGACGAGGATGACGTCCTCGCCGCGCTCGGCCCACGCCACCGCGGTCGCGGAGTCGAAGACGACCTTGCCGACGGCTGCGCCCGGCGAGGCGGCCATGGCCTTGGTCAGCAGCGTGCGCTCGGTGCCGGTGTCGAACTGCGGGAACATCAGCTGCGCGAGCTGCGCGCCGCTGACGCGGTCGAGCGCCTCGTCCTCGGTGATGAGGTGCTCGTCGACGAGCTGCGTCGCGATGCGGAAGGCTGCGGCCGCGGTGCGCTTGCCCACGCGGGTCTGCAGCATCCAGAGCTTGCCGCGCTCGATCGTGAACTCGATGTCGCACAGGTCGCGGTAGTGCGTCTCGAGGCGGCGCATGACGGTCATCAGCTCGGCGTGCGCGCTGGCGTCGATGTCCTTGAGGTCGTCGAGCGACAGGGTGTTGCGGATGCCGGCGACGACGTCCTCGCCCTGCGCGTTGACCAGGTAGTCGCCGTACGCACCGGGGGCGCCGGTGGACGGGTCGCGCGTGAACGCGACGCCGGTGCCCGAGGTCTCGCCCAGGTTGCCGAAGACCATGGTGCAGATGTTCACGGCGGTGCCGAGGTCGTGCGGGATGCGCTCGCGGCGGCGGTAGATGCGCGCGCGGTCGGTGTTCCAGGAGTCGAAAACGGCGCGGATCGCGAGGTCGAGCTGCTCGCGCGGGTGCTGCGGGAAGTCGCGGCCGGCCTCGTCGCGCACGATGTCCTTGTAGCGCTGCACGAGGGCCATCAGGTCGCTGACGTCGAGGTCGACGTCGCTCGTGATCCCCTTGGCGGCCTTGGCCTTGTCGAGCGCCTCGGCGAACATCTCGCCCTCGATGTCGAGGACGGTCTTGCCGAACATCTGGATCAGACGGCGGTAGGAGTCCCAGGCGAACCGGTCGCTGCCACTGGCCTCGGCAAGGCCGATGACCGAGGCGTCGTTGAGGCCGATGTTGAGGACCGTCTCCATCATGCCGGGCATCGAGAACTTCGCTCCCGAGCGCACGCTGACGAGCAGCGGGTCGTGACGGTCGCCGAGGCGCCGGTCGACGGAGTCCTCGAGGTGGCGCAGGGCCTTGGTGACCTGCACGCGCAGGTCGGCCGGCTCCTTGCCGCCGGCGAGGTAGGCGCGGCAGGCCTCGGTGGTGATGGTGAAGCCGGGCGGCACGGGCAGCCCGAGCTTGGTCATCTCGGCCAGGTTCGCGCCCTTGCCGCCGAGGAGGTCCTTCTGGTCCCTGTCGCCCTCGGTGAAGTCGAACACGTACTGGATGTTGGGCATCGGCCTGAGACCCTTCGTCGCCGCGGGCCGGCCCGGACGGCCGTCCCTCCCCGGTGGTCGCAGGCGCCACCGCCTGCCGCGTCCGCTGAGCGGGTGCAGCCTAGGGCGAGTGAACACCCCCGCGACGGGTGAATCCACCCGGCTGTTCCGGCCTGCGGAGAGGCGCTCATCACACCGTCGCGGGCCGTCCGGGCACCGGAAGGTGTAGACGCCGATGCCCCGGTCGCGCACACTGTGTTCCGTCGTACGGATCGCCGAGGAGGACCACGTGACGGGCACGACCCAGACTGGTCAGGGCAGCCTAACCATTGCCCGCCAAGCACGTTCGCGGAACTCGATGCTCGAGCGCGGGGTCCACGTCCTGCAGGCGTTCCGTCCGACGGGCAACCCGATGTCGATGTCCGAGATCGCCCGCCGCACCGGCCTGCCCAAGACGACGGCGCACCGGCTGATCGAGGAACTGACCGACCTCGGCCTGCTCGAGCGCACCCGTGAGCAGTACGTCCTCGGCCGTCCGGTCTTCGAGCTCGGCGAGCTCGTGCCCGTGAAGCACCGTCTGCGCGAGGCGGCGCTGCCCTTCATGCAGGACCTCTACGAGGCCACGCACGAGACGATCCACCTCGGCGTCCGCGACGACCTCGACGTGCTCTACGTCGACAAGATCCGCGGCCACTCCGGCGTCGACGTCCCCTCGCGGGTCGGCGGCCGCCTCCCCCTCTCGAGCACCGGGCTGGGCAAGACGCTGCTCGCCTTCTCGCGCGACGACATCGTGTCCCAGGTCGTCTCGCGCCCGCTGCGCCGGCTGACCGACCACTCGATCGTCGACCCGAAGACCCTCGAGGGCGAGCTCGCCCAGATCCGCGCGGCCGGCGTCGGCTACGACCACGAGGAGGCGACCCCCGGCGTCAGCTGCGTGGCCGCCCCGGTCCTGGTCAAGGGCGAGCCCATCGCCGCCATCTCGATCACCGTGCCCACCTCGCACCTGCAGCCCGCGCGCCTCGCGCCCGCGGTGAAGACGGCGGCCCTCGGTCTGTCGCGCACCCTCTCCCGCTAGGCCCGCCCCGTCCCGACCCCGTCGTAGTCCCCCGGAACATGATCATGTTTCGGGGACTACCTCGGTGTGCTGCTCGTCGTGCGCAGGGTTCGGTGGTCCCTGGACTTCTGTGCTCCCTGTAGTGCCCTAGGGTTGGCGGCATCGGTCCAGCTCGTCGGGGGGAAGAGGCAGTGCCACCGAGGACGTCGCGACGTCACAAGCAGGGCGCCGAGTCGCGCGAGCGCATCCTCGACGTCGCCCTGGAGATCGCCGCCGAGCGCGGCTACGACGGCACCACGATGGCGCTCGTCACCGAGCGCAGCGGCCTGCCCGCGTCGTCGGTCTACTGGCACTTCAAGAACAAGGACGCCCTCCTCGCCGAGGTGCTCGAGCACTCCTACACCCAGTGGCGCAGCGCCGAGGACGGCTGGGAGCGGTCCGACGACGGCGACGTGCGGCAGCGCTTCCGCGGCCGGTTCGAACGGGTGCGGCTCGGCCTCAGCACCCAGCCCGAGTTCTGGCGCTTCGGCCTGATGCTCGCGCTGCTCAGCGGCGACGACATCGCCGCGCGCGACCGGTTCCTCGAGGTTCGTGCCGACACGCTCGGCAGCACGCAGGCGTGGTGCCGCACCGTCCTCGGCGCCGACGCCGTGGCCCGCCACCCCGAGCTCCCGGCGCTGCTCACCCAGTTCCTCATGGCGAGCGCCGACGGGCTGCTCCTGTCGAGCCAGATCGACCCGCGCTGGTCCTACGGGCGCATCACCGAGGCGCTCGGCCGCGCCACGGGCGAGGTGGCGGTCGCGATGGCCGCGGCCCCCACCCCCAAGCGGCGTCGCAAGCCCGCTCCGCTCGCGCGCCCGGAGCAGCGCCCGGCCCCCGAGGACTCTCGGGAGCGGCTGCTGTGGGCGGCGTCGCGGGTGGCCGCCGAGCGGGGCTACGTCGGCACGACCATCTCGCGGGTCTGCGCCGAGTCGGGCCTGCCGGTGAGCTCGGTCTACTGGTACTTCGAGGACAAGGACGCCCTGCTCGGCGCCGTCGTCCAGAGCTCGTGGGAGACCTGGCTGCAGCACCAGCCGACCTGGACCCCGGCCGTCGGCGCGGAGGAGCGCGACGCCACCCTGCGCACCGTCCTGCTGCAGGGCACCCGGTCCTTCCTCGACACCCCCGACTTCCTGCGGGTGGGGCACGGCGTCACCCTCGCCCGCCAGGAGGAGGAGACCGCCGCGCACACGCTCTTCCGCGACCTGCGCCGCGACACCGAGAAGCTGCTGACCGAGTGGTTCCTGGGCACCTTCGCCGGTTCCGTGCACGACGGCGACAAGCCGCTCGCGCAGGTCCTGGCGCGCACCGTCATCTCCGTCACCGACGGGCTGTTCCTCGCCGAGCAGGTCGACGACTGGGACTGGGACCTCGAGGCCTTCGTCGACCTGTTCGTCGCGGTGCTCGAGGCCATCGTCGACGGCGCACCCCCGGTGACCAAGCGCCGTCGCTGACGCGACGAGGAGCAGCGTCGCGCCGTTCGAGGTCGGCGCGCACAGGCGCCTCGAGGGACGGTGGCCCGTCGTTCCGCTCCGCGAGACGCGGGAATGGCTCCCTGTAACGACCGTTGCCACGATGTCCGGAATCGTCCGGATCCGCCCGGGCCGTCCAGGCGCTGCGCCGCCGGTCAGGAGCCGAGCCCTCGTGCCTCCGAAGACCGAGCGGCGGCACCGCCAGGGCACCGAGTCGCGGTTGCGGATCCTGGAGGCTGCACTGGCCATCGCGGTGGAGCGGGGCTACGACGGGACCACGGTGGCGCTCGTGTGCGAGCGCGCGGAGCTCCCCGCCAGCTCGGTCTACTGGCAGTTCACCAACAAGGACGACCTGCTCGCCGAGGCCCTCGACCACTCCTACCGGCGGTGGCGCCTCGAGGGACCGACCTGGCAGCCGACCAACTACTCGGGGACGCCGCGCGACCGGATCACGACGCGCCTGGGCTACTCGCTGTCCGCCGTCGAGCGCGAGGTCGAGTACTGGCGCCTCGGCCTGACCCTCGCGATGCTGCGACGCCCCGGCGGCATCGCCGCGCAGAAGCGGTTCAAGAAGGTGCGCGGCGAGACCAGGCGCATCGTCGAGGAGTGGTGGGCCGACATCGACCACGAGGTCGCCGAGCGCGACCCGGCGCTGATGCAGGTGCTGACGGCGGTCTACCTCGCGTTCGTCGACGGCATGTTCGTCGCGCACCGCGCGGACCCGGACATCGACCTCGGGCTGCAGCTCGACCTGATCGGCGACGCCCTCGCCGACGTCTACGAGCGGCGGGCGGCCGGGGGCGCCGTCCCCACCC
>JBGAJT010000161.1:0-8030 GCA_044224785.1 Candidatus Nanopelagicales bacterium
GTGCGTGCCCTGCTCGACGATCCGGCCGTGCTCCATCACGAGGATGAGGTCGGCGTCGCGGATCGTGGAGAGCCGGTGCGCGATGACGAAGCTGGTGCGGTCCGAGCGCAGCGCCGTCATGGCCTTCTGCACCATGACCTCGGTGCGGGTGTCGACCGAGCTGGTCGCCTCGTCGAGGATGAGCAGCGAGGGCTGCGACAGGAACGCGCGCGCGATCGTGATGAGCTGGCGCTCGCCGGTCGAGAGGTTGCTGCCCTCGTCGTCGATCACGGTGTCGTAGCCGTCGGGCAGCGCCCGGACGAAGCGGTCGACGTACGTCGCCTTCGCCGCCTCGAGGATGTCCTCCTCGGTCGCACCCGGACGGCCGTAGGCGATGTTGTCGCGGATCGTCCCGTTGAACAGCCAGGTGTCCTGCAGCACCATGCCGACCTCGCCGCGCAGGTCGTCGCGCGTCATGGCCGCGACGTCGGTGCCGTCGAGGGTGATGCGGCCCGAGTCGATCTCGTAGAACCGCATGATGAGGTTCACCAGCGTGGTCTTGCCGGCGCCGGTCGGGCCGACGATCGCCACGGACTGGCCGGGCGCGGCGACGAGGGAGAGGTCGTCGATGAGCGGGACGTCGGTCTCGTAGCGGAACGAGACGTCCTCGAAGGTCACGCGGCCGTCGGGGTCCTGGACCCGCTGGGGGGAGGCGGGGTCGGGCGACTGCTCGTCGGCGTCGAGGAACTCGAACACGCGCTCGGCCGACGCGACGCCGGACTGCAGCAGGTTCGACATCGACGCGACGGTCGTGAGCGGCTGGGTGAACTGGCGCGAGTACTGGATGAACGCCTGGACGTCGCCCAGCGTCATGGTGCCGCTCGCGACCTTGAGGCCGCCGATGACGGCGATGAAGACGTAGTTCAGGTTCCCGATGAACTGCACCGCCGGCATGATGATGCCGGAGAGGAACTGCGCCCCCGCGCTCGCGGAGAACAGCTTCTCGTTGCGGTCGGCGAACAGCTCCTCGGCCTCGTGCTGGTGGCCGAAGACCTTGACCAGCGCGTGCCCGGTGTAGACCTCCTCGATGTGGGCGTTGAGGTGTCCCGTCTGGGTCCACTGCTCGATGAACTTCGGCTGCGACCGCTTGGCGATCACCATCGTGACCACCATCGACAGCGGCACCGAGATCAGCGCGACGAGCGCGAGCTGCCAGGAGATCCAGACCATCATCGTCAGGACGCCGACGAGCGTGAGCAGCGAGCTGAGCAGCTGGCTCAGCGTCTGCTGCATCGTCTGCTGGATGTTGTCGATGTCGTTGGTGACGCGGCTGAGCAGCTCGCCGCGCGGCACGGTGTCGAAGTACTTCAGCGGCAGCCGGTGCAGCTTGTCCTCGACGTCGGTGCGCAGGCGGAGCACGGTGCGCTGGACGACGCCGTTGAGGATGAACGCCTGGCCCCACATCGCGAGCGACGCGATCACGTAGAGCACGAGGACGAACAGCAGGATGCGTGCGAGCTGGTCGAACTGGATGCCCTGCCCGGGCACCACGTTCATGCCCTCGATGAGGTTGGCCTGGCCGTCGTCGCCCTTGGCGCGCAGCGCCGCGACGACCTGGTCCTTGGTGACGCCGGCGGGCAGCTGCTTGCCGATCACGCCCTCGAAGATGATGTTCGTGGCGTTGCCCAGGATCTTGGGACCGATCACCGAGAACGCGACGCCGGCGATCGTCAGCAGCACGACCGCGGTGGTGCCGATCTTCTCCGGGGCGAGCTGGCCGAGCAGGCGCTTGGCGGACGGCCAGAAGTTGAGCGACTTCTCCGCCGGCATGCCGGCGGCGCCCATCATGTGGCCCGGGCCCCGCATCTGCGGGCGGTTGGGGTTGCGCGTCTGGGTGCTCATGCGACCGCCCCCGCCGGGAGCTGGCTCTCGACGATCTCGGCGTACGTCGGGCAGCCGGCCACGAGCTCGTCGTGGGTCCCGACCCCGACCAGCCGGCCCTCGTCGAGCACGAGGATCTGGTCGGCGTCGACGATGGTCGACACGCGCTGCGCGACCACCAGCACGGTCGACTCGCGGGTGATCGGTCTCAATGCGGCTCTCAGCCTCGCGTCGGTGCCGAGGTCGAGCGCGGAGAAGGAGTCGTCGAACAGGTAGATCGAGGGACGGCGCACGACCGCACGTGCGATCGCGAGGCGCTGGCGCTGACCGCCGGAGAAGTTCGTGCCGCCCTGGGCGACCGGCGCCTCGAGCCCCTCCGCGAGCGCGCGCACGAAGTCGTCGGACTGCGCGATGCGCAGGGCCTCCCACAGCTCCTCGTCGGTCGCGTCCTCCTTGCCGTAGCGCAGGTTGCTCGCCACGGTGCCGCTGAAGAGGTAGGCCTTCTGCGGCACGAGGCCGATGCGCGAGTGCAGCTCCTCGGGGGCGAGCTCGCGCACGTCGACGCCGTCGACGAGGACCGCGCCCTCGGTGGCGTCGAAGAGCCGGGGGACCAGCGACAGCAGCGTCGTCTTGCCCGAGCCGGTGCTGCCGATGATCGCGGTCGTCCGACCGGCGAGCGCGGTGAAGGAGATGTCCTGCAGGACCGGGTCCTCGGCACCGGGGTAGCGGAACGACGCCCCGCGCAGCTCGACGCGGCCGGTGACCGGGACGCCGGTGAGCGGCGCGGCCGGGGGCACGACGCTGGAGTCGGTGTCGAGCACCTCCGTGAGGCGCTCCGCGCAGACCGCCGCGCGCGGGACGAGGACGAGCATGAACGTCGCCATCATGATCGACATGAGGATCTGCACGAGGTAGCTGAGGAACGCCGTCAGCGACCCGATCTGCATCTCGCCGGCGTCGATGCGCAGGGAGCCGAACCAGAGCACGGCGACGCTCGACACGTTCATGACGAGCATGACGGTCGGGAACATCAGCGCCATCAGCCGGCCGACGCGCAGCGCGGTGTCGGTGAGCTCGGCGTTGGCGACGCCGAAGCGCTCGCGCTCGACCGGCTCGCGGACGAAGGCGCGCACGACGCGGATGCCGGTGATCTGCTCGCGCAGCACGAGGTTCACGGAGTCGATGCGCTTCTGCATGCGGCGGAACTGCGGGATCATCCGCGTCACGATCAGGCCGATCGCGACGACGAGGACGGTGACCGACAGGGCGATGAGCCAGGCGAGCCCGACGTCCTGCTTGAGCGCCATCACGATGCCGCCGACGCACATGATCGGCGCGGCCACCATGAGGGTGCAGGTGAGCAGCACGAGCATCTGCACCTGCTGGACGTCGTTGGTGGTGCGCGTGATGAGCGACGGGGCGCCGAAGTGCGTGACCTCGCGGGCGGAGAAGCTGCCGACGCGGTGGAAGACGGCACCGCGCACGTCGCGGCCGAAGCCCATCGCGCTGCGGGCGCCGAACCACACCGCGGCGATGGTGCAGGCGACCTGCACGAACGTGATGGCGAGCATCACGACGCCGACCTGGAGGATGTAGGTCGTGTCGCCCTTGGCCACGCCGTTGTCGATGATGTCGGCGTTCAGCGTGGGCAGGTAGAGCGCAGCGATCGTGCCGAGGAACTGGAGCACGACGACCGCGAGGAGCGCGGCCTTGTACGGCTGGAGGTACCGGCGCAGGAGCGCGATCAGCACAGGGCTTCTCCTCGGGGCAGTGGTGGGACGGCGTCCATCATCCGCCCTCCGGACACGGGCGTCGCCTCTGTTCCGCTGAACGCGGACGCCGGCGCGCCCCGCGACGTCAGGAGCCGGCCTGCTCCTGGGCGGCCATCTGGGCGCGCACCTCGTCCATGTCGACGTCGCGCACGGCCTGGATCAGCTGCTCGAGCTGGGGCGCAGGGAGCGCTCCGGGCTGGGCGTAGAGCAGGACGCCCTCGCGGAAGGCCATGAGGGTCGGGATCGACGTGATGTTCGCAGCAGCGGCGAGCGCCTGCTCGGCCTCGGTGTCGACCTTGCCGAACACGATGTCGGCGTTGGTCTCCGACGCCGCCTCGAAGACGGGCGCGAACGCGCGGCACGGGCCGCACCAGGACGCCCAGAAGTCGACCAGCACGATGTCGTTGCCCGAGACGGTGTCGTCGAAGGCGTCGGCGGTGAGCTCGATGGTGGGCATGGGACTCCTCGGACGGTCGGGCGCGGTCGGCGGCGCGGGTGCATCCTGCTCAACCCGTGCTGGAGGGCACCGTATTCCGGGAGCGCGGTCGTAGGCTCGACGGGTGACCCGGACGCCCAGCCTCGCCGACGTGGTGGCCGCCGTCCACCGCCGCTACGACCCGGCCACGGCCGAGGACTGGGACGCCGTGGGCCTGGTGTGCGGCGACCCGGCGGCTCCGGTACGCCGGGCGCTCGTGGCGGTCGATCCCGTCGCCGCGACGGTCGACGAGGCCCTCGGGCTCGGCGCCGACCTGCTGCTCACCCACCACCCCCTCCTGCTGCGCCCGGTCTCCTCGGTCGCCGCGACCACGCCGGCCGGGACGCTGGTGCACCGGCTGGTCTCCGGCGGCTGCGCGTTGCTCGCGGCGCACACCAACGCCGACGTCGCCCGCGAGGGGGTCAGCGACGCCCTGGCCGCGGCGCTCGGCCTCACCGTCGTGGCGCCGCTGGTGCCCGACGGCGACGGCACGACGGGGCTCGGCCGGATCGGCACCACCGACCCGACCACGCTGGAGTCCTTCGCGGCGCACGTGGCGGCGTCGCTGCCTGCGACCGCTCACGGCGTCCGGGTGCAGGGGGATCCGGCTCGGCGCGTGCAGCGGGTCGCCGTGATCGGCGGCTCGGGCGGCGACGCGCTCGCGGCCGCGTCCGGCGTCGACGTCGTCGTCACCTCCGACCTCAAGCACCACCTCGCCCTCGACCACCTCCAGGCCGGCGGGCCGGCCCTCGTCGACGTCGCGCACTTCGCGTCCGAGTGGCCGTGGGTCCCGGCCTACGCCTCGCTGCTCCACCGCGACCTGCTCGCCGCCGGCTTCGACGTCGACGTGCGGTACTCCTCGCTGGTCACCGACCCCTGGACGTCCCGGGCGTAGTCGCGCCACGCCTCGGGGCTCCTCCGTGGTCACCGACCCCTGGACCTCCCGGGTCTAGCCGCACCAGGGAGCAGCAGCCGCCCGCCGCGGGACCCGGCTCACGGGTTACGGTGTGACCCGCACGACCACACGAGAACAAGGAGTCCGGTGAACGCCGAGCCCGCCGTCCAGCTCCGCCTGCTCGACCTGCAGGCGCTCGACTCCCGCCTCGACCAGATCGAGCACAAGCGCCGCACGCTGCCGGCCCTCGCGACCATCGCCGACCTCGACGGACGGCTCGGGGGGCTGCGCGACCGGATCATCGCCGCGGAGACCGAGGTCGCCGACCTCGAGCGGACCCTCACCAAGGCCGAGGCCGACGTCGAGCAGGTGCGCGCCCGCTCGGCCAAGGACCAGGAGCTGCTCGGCTCGGGCCGGATCACGTCGGCCAAGGAGCTCGAGAGCCTGCAGCAGGAGATCGCCTCGCTGGCCCGCCGCCAGGGCGACCTCGAGGAGGCCGAGCTCGAGGTGATGGAGCGGCTCGAGGACGCCCGCTCGGCGCTCGGCACCCTCACCGCGGAGCGCGACGAGATCACCGCTGCGCGCGACGCCGCGGTGTCCGAGCGCGACGCGGCCTGGGGCGACGCCGACCGCGACAAGGAGTGGGTCGGCTCGGAGCGCTCGAACGTGCTCGGCGACATCCCCGCCGACCTGCTCAAGCTCTACGACAAGCTGCGCGAGGACCACAACGGCGTGGGCGCCGCAGCGCTGCACCAGCGCCGGTGCGAGGGCTGCCGGATGGAGCTGACGCCGACCGACATCGGCCGGATCCGCGACGCCGCGCCCGACACCGTCCTGCGCTGCGAGGAGTGCCGGCGCATCCTGGTCCGCACCCCCGAGTCGGGTCTGTGAACCGACGCCTGGTCGTCGAGGCCGACGGCGGGTCGCGCGGCAACCCCGGTCCGGCGGCGTACGGCGCCGTCGTCAAGGAGGCCGCGACGGGCGAGGTGCTCATCGAGCTCGCCGGCCACCTCGGCGTCGCCACCAACAACGTGGCGGAGTACACCGGGCTGCTCGAGGGCCTGCGCGCCGCGCGCGAGATCGACCCCGACGCGCTGATCGAGGCGCGGCTGGACTCCAAGCTCGTCGTCGAGCAGATGAGCGGCCGCTGGGCGATCAAGAACGACACCCTGCGGGCCATCGCGCTGCAGGCGCGCGACGCCGTCCCGCGTGAGCAGGTCAGCTTCACGTGGGTGCCGCGCGAGAAGAACAAGCTCGCCGACGCCCTGGCCAACGAGTCGATGGACGCCGTGCAGCGCGGCCTCGACGGCACCGTGCGCCGCAACCGCACCGACGCCTACGAGACCGAGACCGAGGCCGAGCCGGTGCCCGCGGGCACCAAGCCGCGGCCCGCGATCGTGGGCTGGGGTCCCGACATCGGCCCGCCCACCGTGACGGTGCTGGTGCGGCACGGCGTCACCCAGCACTCGGTCGAGCGCCGCTTCTCCGGCTCCGGCGGCGACGCCGACCCGCCGCTCGTCGAGCAGGGCGAGGCGCAGGCCCGCGCGGCCGGCGACGAGCTCGCCCGCCGCGGCGGTGCCGAGGTGCTCGTCTGCTCGCCGATGCTGCGCACCCGCCAGACGGCGGCGATCATCGGCGAGCGCGTCGGTCTCGTGCCCGAGGTCGTCGACGGTCTCGAGGAGGCGCGCTTCGGCGCGTGGGACGGCTTCACCTTCGCCGAGGTGATGAGCCGCTGGCCCGACGAGATGGCCGCGTGGCTCGCGTCGCCCGACGTCGCGCCCCCGGGCGGGGAGTCGCTGCACCAGGTGTCGGCCCGGGTCGGCGCCGCCCTGCAGGGGGTGCTCGACCGCTACGCCGGACGGCGCATCCTGCTCGTCGCGCACGTCGGCACGATCCGGGCGCTGACCGCTCGGGCGCTCGACACCCCGGCGTCGTCGATGAACCGGATGGAGCTCGCGCCCGCGTCGATCACCACGCTCACGTGGTACGCCGACGGCAACGCCTCGATGCGGTCCTTCGCCGAGTCCGCGCACGTCGACGGCCTCGGGACGACCTGGATCCCGTGACCGGCCTGCCCGGCTCCACCGCGTGGCGCGACCGCGCGGTGCAGGCGTGGCACGCGCTCGACGAGGCCGGGATCGCCTCGACCCGTTCGGGTCTCGTGGTGCGGCAACCGGGACGGCGACGTCGTGAGCCGCTGTGGCCGTTCAGCCAGGTGCTGCACGCCACCGTCGCAGTGGCGGCGTGCGACGACGACGCGCAGGCACGTCTCGACGGGCTGTGGTCGGTGCTCGAGGACTACCGCCGCGGCGATGGCTACGCCGAGCGCCCACGCCTGCGCACCCGCTACTACGACGACGACGCGTGGATCGCGCTCGCCGCGCTCGCCGACGGGTCGGCTCCGTGCCGCGACCTCGCCGCCCGCGTGCTGCGGTTCCTCCGCACCGGCGTGCGCGACGACGGGGGAGTGCTCTGGGTGGAGGGCGGTGCGACGCGCAACGCCTGCTCGACCGGAGGCGTCGGCCTGGTCGCGGCGCGGCTGCCCGACGAGCCCGGGTCGCGCGAGATCGCCGAGGGTGCGCTCGCGTTCCTCCTGCGGCTGCGCGACAGCGACGGCCTCGTCGCGGACCACCTGCGCGCCGACGGCACCGTCGACCCGCGGATCTTCACCTACAACCAGGGCCTGCTCGTCGGCCTGCTGCACGAGCTCGGTCGCACCGACGACGCCCTGGAGCACGCGCGGCGCACGGCATCGGCGTTCGACGCCGACCGGCTCTGGCAGCACCCGCCCGCCTTCACCGCGATCCTCGTCCGCGAGCTGGTGCCGGTCCTGCACGCGCACCCCGACCGGGGGCTGTCGGCGTACGTCGAGGCCTACCTCGACCGTGTCTGGACAGACGCGCGCGACCCACGCGTCGGGCTGCTCACCGCGGGCGGCATCGGCCGCTACGACGACGGCGTCCTGCTCGACCACGCCGCGCTCGTCACCGCCATGGCCGCGCTCGCCGGCCCGCGCGCCGCCGTCGGC
>JBGAJT010000162.1:0-8009 GCA_044224785.1 Candidatus Nanopelagicales bacterium
CAGAGGACCACGCGCTCGGTGCGGTCGGTGTGCCGGTCGGCGAGCTCGACGGAGATGGGGCAGCCCATCGAGTTGCCGACGAACACCGCCTTCTCGATCTCCATCGCGTCCAGGATGCGCAGCACCGTGTCGGCGAGGGTGGGGATGTCGTGCGGCCGCGGCGGTTTCTCGCTCGCGCCGTACCCCGGCAGGTCGGGGACGATCTGGCGCGCGCGGTCCTGCAGCAGCCGCGCGGTCGGCATGAGGTACTCGCCGGAGATCGCGAAGCCGTGCACGTGGACGATCGGCGTGGCACCGGGGACGTCGGGGCCGACGCGCACGAACGTGCGGCGGCCGTCGATCACCAGCTGCCGGTGCTCCCAGCCCGGGTCGAGGATGCGCGGCACTACGGCTCGATCGGGGTCATGCGCAGGACGCGGCGCTCGGCGACCAGGCCCGGCAGCACCGTGCGCACGTGCTCGATGTGCGGCGTGCGGTCGTGCGCCTGGTGCGCCTCGGGCGACGCCCACACCTCGTAGAACGCCAGCACGTCGGGGTCCTCGCGGTCGACGTGCAGGTCGTAGCGCAGGCAGCCGTCCTCGGCACGCGACGGGCCGACGATCGCGAGCAGCGCGGCGCGCAGCTCGTCGACCTTGCCGGGCGCGGCGCGGAACTCCACGACCATGGCGAGCGGCTCTGCGGCCACGTCGTACCTCCTCGAGCGATGGGCTGCACCGACGACCCTAGCGACGTCGACGGCTATCGCGTGCGGACCACGACCGCCTTGCTGACTCCGACGGGGTGGCCCTTCCACGCAGGCAGCACCCAGCGGTAGGCGAACCGCCCGCGCGGGGACATCCGCAGGACCACCGCGAACCGGCCGGTCGAGGCGACCGGCGTGCTCGTGAGGACGACCCACTTCCCGCCGACGAGACGCTGGAGCCGGATCCGGTTGCCCTTCTCCGCGGTCAGCGTCGAGCCGCTGAACGTGACCCGCCCTCGGAGCAGCGCCGTGGTCGCGGAGACCTTGATGCCCACGGGCGGCTTGGGAACCACGGTGAGCGCGATGGGCGCGCTCTCCGCTCCGAGGACCTGCCCCTGCCCGAGGGACACGACGCGGTAGTAGCCCGACGCCGTGGGCACGAGCGACAAGGGCAGCGTGGCGTCGGCGCCGACCGACGTCGTGAGCACGATCCGCCACGCCGCTGTGGGAAGAGCACGGTACTGGACCTGCAGAGGCGTGGACGCCGGGTGCGCGGAGGAGAACGCCCACACGGAGAACGGCCACCGGGTACCGAGCGGCACCGAGCGCACCGTCGAGGTGATCTGCGGGTAGGTCGCGGACAGGCGCAGGACCACCGGCTGGCTCGACCCGACAGCGGTGACCGCGCGGACCTCCACGGTCGTGTCGGACATCCACGGCACCGAGATCGGGATGCTGGTCGCCGCGGCGTCGCTCGTGATGCGGGTCCGGAGGCTGACGTCGAAGTCCGGCGTGTAGTCGACGGTGTAGCCGGTCACGGGCGACCCGCCGTCGGTGCTCGGCGGCGTCACCGTCACGGTCGCGGTACGGATGCCCGACGCCGTGACGGTGGCGGCGGCCGGCGGTCCGGGGGGCGTGGCGTCGCAGGTCGTCGGGGTGACCGTCGTCCCGGTCACGCTCACCCGTACGCACGTCCAGATCGCGTGATGGTCCAGCCCCGTGACGGTGACGTCGACGGGACCGCCGAGGGACGTCCCGGGCACGACCAGCCCGCTGACCGACCACGTGTTCCTGCCGTACTGCGAGGGCGACGCAGGCACGACCGTCTCGTGGGCGGTGTCGGTGACCGGGTCGCCGCCGGCGGAGGCGACCACCGTGAGCGGCTGGCCGACGAAGGGCGAGGGAAGGTTGTCGTAGTGGCCCGTCAGGCCGAGCACGCCGTTCGCGAAGGACCCGGAGTCGACGGTGAGCCGCCCGGCGGTGTCGACCGAGACGGGGAAGACGCCGAGGTCGGTCGACCTGCCCCGGCTGGACATCCAGACGTGGAACTCGTGCGGCCCGTCAGGGACCACCTGGGTCGTGCTCTGCTCGTTGTGCGCGGCGTTCCACGTGAACACGTCCACCTCGCGGTGGACGGGGACAGAGATCTGGCCGTCGAGCGGCGCGAGGACCGGGATGTCGGAACCGTCGAACGTCGCGGTCAGCGCCAGGTCGGGCCCGGCGTCGGTGATCGAGCCCGCGAGCGTGACGACGTCGCCGTTGCCGTATCCGGCGAGGGAGGCGGTCGTCGTCAGGTCGACCGCGACGTCGGCCGTGGCGACGTAGCTGTTCGTCCCGTCGCTCACGAGCAGCCACACCCGGACCGGTCCGTCGGGCAGCGAGCTCACCGGCAGGCAGGCGGTGACGTCGCGCGGGCCGGGGCCGGCGGTCGGCCGCGCGAACGCGACGACGGTGTCCCCGACCCGGGCCTTCGCGATCGACGCGGGCTCGAAGACCGACAGCACCGTGCCGCTCATGTGCCCCGTGACGTTGAGGCAGCCGGCCGCGCCGGCCGTGACCGTGCTGCCCTGCGCGGGGCTCGTGATCGCGAGGTCTGCCGCCGGCGAGCTGAACCACCAGGTCTGCATGAGCTGGGCCTCGCCGCCGCCGACGGCCGGCACCATGACGACGAGCTGGTCCGACCCTGCGGCGTGCGGCCCGGTCAGGGTGTCGACCGACCAGGTGCCGTCGGCGGACACCGCCCCGGTGCCGATCACGTTCGGCTGCCAGACGTTGGCCACGAACGTGCCGCCGAGAGAGACCGTGACCGTGCCGGACGAGACGCCGGGATCGGTGCCGGTAACGGCGACCGCGCCGGCCGTCACGAAGCGGTCGGAACCGCCGTCGAGGGTGGCGGCGCTCACCGCGCCCGCCGTCCCCGCACTGCTCAGACCCACGGCCAGCGAGGCCGTGAGGGCGGCTGCAGCCGCCAGCGCCACGCGTCGGATCCCCGTCACTCGTGCCCCCGTCATCGCGGCAGGACGTGCTCCCGCCGGCGCCGTATCGTGCCACGAGGGGCGGGTGGTGCCGAAGGGGCGGCGCTGGATCGTTACGCCGAACCGGCGCGGGTCACGCGAGCTTGAGGGCTCGCGCCTCCTCCCACAGCTCGTCGCGCACGTCGGGGTGCGCGGCGTCGCGGATGAGGTGGCGCGCCTGCGAGCGCTGGTCGTAGCCCCAGATCCACGCCTGCCCGTTCTCGGTGACGATGGCCGAGGCCTGGAACGACGTGACCGGCTCCTCGATCATCGGCACGATGGTCGAGACGTTCGCCTTCGGGTGCCACGAGCGGAGCGCCAGGATCGCCTGGCCGCCGGGGGAGTGCAGCGCCCCGACGATGAAGTCGGTCTGGCCGCCGAAGCCCGAGAAGATCTGGCCCTTCACGCGCGACGCGTTCGCCTGCGCGTAGAGGTCGACCTGCAGCGCCGTGTTCACCGACGTCATGAGCGGCTGCTTGGCGATGAGCGACGGCTCGTTCGTCGTCTCGGTGCGCAGCAGCTGGACGCGCGGGTTCCGGTCGACCCATGCGTACAGCTCGGGGGAGCCGAACAGGAACGACGACACGAGCGTCGCGTCGGTGTCGAGGGCACCGGCCCGGTCGAGCTCGAGGACGCCGTCGCTGAACATCTCGCTCCACACCCGCAGGCCGCGGCGGCCGGTCAGGCCGGAGAGCACGGCGTCGGGCACGGCACCGATCCCGAGCTGCATCGTCGAGCCGTCGGAGACGCGGGTGGCGACCCGGTCGCCGATGGTCGCGGAGATGTCGTCGATGACCATCGCGCCCGGCGACGGGAGCTCGGCGTCGACCTCGACCGCGAAGTCGACGACGTCGAGCGAGATCTCGGCGTCGCCGAACGTGTACGGCATGCGCGAGTTCACCTGCGCGATGACGACGCCGCCGCGGGCGCGCACCGCCTCGATCGCCGCCGGCAGGATGTTGACCTCGATGCCCAGCGAGAGCATGCCGTCGGCCGGTGCGCTCGTGTGGATGACGACGACGTCGGGCGGGCAGGTCGCGGTGAACAGGTGCGGCACGAGCGACAGGCGCGAGGGGATGTAGACCAGCCGCGGCGACCTCCGCATGCCCGGTCCGACGAACGAGGTCTCGAGGGTGACGCCCTCGCGGTCGGGAAGCCCGGGCTGCGCATTGAGCGCGTGCAGCCGGTACGACGGGAGCGCGGCGTCGACGGCTCCGAGCAGGGCGTGCGGCGTCGCGAAGTTGCCGCTGACCACCACCCGCGGGTTCTCCGGGAGCCCGCCGAGGATCCCGGCGACGTCCTCGAGGCTGATGGTGCGCATGGAAGTCCCCTCGCGTCGGTGTGCGGTCCGACGCTACCGACCGGGGCGGCGCGGTGCGGCCCCGAGCGGCCGTTGCGTGGGGTGGATCACCCGCGCACGCTCCGCTGCGACCCACGCCCGGTCGGGTGGTCGCCGCTTGAACCTCGCCGGCGACGGCGCGATGCTGGTCGCACGCTCCCGCCGCGATCTCGCGCGGCGCAGCGCTGAGCCTCCCGCCGGGCGCCGGTGCGCCCCGCGTGAGCCGCCGCGAGAGGCCGTCCTGAGCCCCCGGTGAGGGAGACGTGATGACGTGATGCAGTGGGGCTCACAGGTGGGGACGACGCTGTCGACAACCCCTGTGACGAACCGGGCGGTGTGCTCGGGATGAGCGAGCATCCGGGCGCCCGGCCTGTCAGAGTGAGTGAATACCGGACGCACCGACTGCCGGAAAGGAACCACCAGTGGCCATCGAGCGTGCCCAGGCCCTCGTCATCGAGGACTCGCCCGAGATCACCCTTCTCGTGCGCGGTCTCCTCGAGAAGGAGGGCTACTCGGTCGTCGCCACCCCTCGGGGGACGCAGGGACTGGAGTGGGCCAGGAGCAAGAAGCCCGAGCTCGTCATCCTCGACCTCTCGCTGCCCGACCGCGACGGCGTCGAGATCTGCCGCGAGCTGCGCAGCTTCAGCGACGCCTACGTGGTCATGGTGACCGCGCGCGACGACGAGGTCGACAAGATCGTCGGCCTGACCGTCGGCGCCGACGACTACGTCACCAAGCCGTTCTCGCCGCGCGAGCTCGCCGCACGCATCCGCGCGATGCGCCGCCGCCCCCGCGTCACCACCCAGCAGGAGGTGCGCGACTTCGGTCGCCTCGTGGTGGACCCGGTCGCGCGCGAGGTGAAGGTCGACGGCCAGGACGTCGAGCTGACCAAGATCGAGTTCGACATCCTCGACCTGCTCTCCAGCAGCCCCCGGCGCACCTTCACCCGCGAGCAGCTGCTCGTCCAGGTGTGGGGCGAGTGGTTCGGCGACGACCACGTCATCGAGGTGCACATGGGCAAGCTGCGCAAGAAGCTCGGCGAGTCCGCGTCGCAGCCGCGCCACATCCGCACCCTGCGCGGCGTCGGATACCGCTTCGAGCCGAGCTGATCGCAGGCCCGCCGTGTACGGCCTGATCAACGAGGCGATGCGACGCCTCGTGTCCGAGTCGTCCGGTGCCGAGGCCTGGTCCGAGATCGCCGACCGTGCCGACGTGCCGGAGTCGTTCGCCCGCATGTCCTACTACGACGACGACGTCACCTACGCGCTCGTCGGCGCGGCCAGCGAGGTGCTCGGCACCCCTGCCGAGGACCTGCTGCGCGACTTCGGCCACTACTGGACGACGCGCGTGGGGCCGGAGAACTACTCCGAGATCCTCGGCGCGACCGGCACCGACGTCGTCAGCGTGCTGGCCAACCTCGACCACATGCACGCGCGGCTGCAGTCGCTGTACCCCGACCTGCGACCGCCGTCGTTCTCCGTGGACGGGGAGCGCGGCGACTCCTTCGAGGTGCGCTACAGCTCCGAGCGCGCCGGCCTCGCGCCGTTCGTCGTCGGCCTGCTCGAGGGGCTCGGCGACCTCTACGGCACCCCGGCGACCGTCGTGCACGAGTCGGGTCCGTCGGCCGACCGGCCGTACGACGTCTTCCGCGTCACCCTCGCGAGGTAGCGCATGGGCGTGCTCCTCGAGGGCGAGGACCTCGACCGGGTGGCACCCTTCGGGGTGCTCTGCGACACCGACCTGATGGTGACGCGCACGGGTCCGTCCTGGACCCGGCTCACCGACGACTTCGTGGGCCGCCCGCTCCTCGACGTCTTCGACCTCGTCCGCCCGGCCGGCGTCGACACCGTCGAGGGGCTGCGCCGCCACCGCGACTCCATGCTGCTGCTGCGGCTCAAGCCGCGCGGTCCGCGCCTGCGGTTCCAGGTGGTCGACGTCTCGCAGCCCGCCGGCGTCATGCTCGTCGGCACGCCGGTCGTCTCGTCGTCGGAGGAGCTCGACCGGCTGGGCCTGTCGGCGGCCGACTTCTCCCCGATCGACCAGACGCCCGACCTCCTGCTGCTGCGCCGCGGCCAGGAGCGCAGCCTCGCCGACCTGCGCACGCTGAACACCGAGCTGCAGCGGTCCTCGAGCGAGCTGCGCCGAGCGAACAAGATGCTGACCCGGGCCGAGGCGCGCTACCGCCGGCTCGTCGAGCTGCAGCCGCTCATCATGTACATCGACACCCTGGGCACGGTGCCGACCGCGGAGTTCATGTCGGCGCAGGCGGAGGCGTGGTTCGGCTACCCCGTCGAGCGGTGGATGAACGAGCCGGGGTTCTTCTTCGACATCGTCCACGGCGACGACCGCGACCGCGTGCTCGAGGCGCACCTCGCCGCCGAGCGCGACGACTCGCCGTTCGACCAGGAGCTCCGGGTGCGCACGGCCGACGGTCGCGTCGTGTGGGTGCGCGCCGTCGACTCGGTGGTCCGCGAGGACGACGACGGCGCGGGGCAGCGCATCGGCTTCATGCTCGACATCACCAAGGCGAAGGTCGCCGAGCTCGAGCTGCAGAGCACGATGTCCCGCCTGACCACGCTGCTCGCGCACATGCAGACCGGCGTGCTCGTCGAGGACGCCGACCGCAAGGTCGTGATGGCGAACGACACGCTGTGCGAGGTCTTCGGCGTCGACGTGCGGCCCGACGACCTCGCGACGCTGCCCGCATCGGCTGCGCTCGGCCAGCTGATCCCCGGGGCCGCGGCAGCCAACTTCCTGGTGCGCACCGACGACCTGCTGCACAAGCGGTGGCCGCAGCCGGACCAGACCCTCGTGCTCCCCGACGGCCGGGTGCTCGAGTTCGACTTCCAGCCGATCAGCTCCGAGCGCCTCGACCTCGGCGCGCTCTGGATGTTCCGCGACGCGACCAGCCGTGTGCAGTACCAGGAGGCGCTGGAGCGCGCGGCCGCCGAGGCGCTCGCCGCCTCCGATGCGAAGACGCAGTTCCTGGCGTCGATGTCGCACGAGATCCGTACGCCGATGCACGGCGTTCTCGCCACCCTCGACCTGCTGCGGCTGACGCCGCTCGACGGCGAGCAGCGCGAGCTCGTCGACGTCGTCAACACCTCGGCGACGTCGCTCATCGAGATCATCAACGACATCCTCGACTTCGAGAAGGTGGAGGCCGGCCGCATCGAGCTGGTCGAGGAGCCGTTCTCGCCGGCCGACGTGCTCTCCGGCATCGCCGGGCTGCTGCGGCCGCAGGCGCGGGCGAAGGGCCTCGAGGTCGGGCTGGTCCTCGCGCCCGACCTTCCCGAGCTCGTCGTCGGCGACGCCCAGCGGCTGCGCCAGGTGGTGCTCAACCTCGCCGGCAACGCCGTGAAGTTCACGACCACGGGCGGCGTCACCATCGCCTGCACGGTCGTGGGCCGCGTGCCGGGCACCGGCACCGTCACCCTGACCTTCGAGGTGCACGACACCGGGCAGGGCATCCCGGCCGACCGGCTCAGCACGATCTTCGACCCGTTCGTGCAGGCCCGCCGCAGCGACGAGGGCACCGGCCTCGGGCTGAGCATCGCGCGCCGCCTCGCGAGAGCCGCCCGGGGAGATCTGCGTCTGGCGGGATCGACCCCCGGGCGCGGAACGACCTTCGTGCTCGAGCTGCCGCTCGCCAACCCGACGGAGGTCGCGCGTGGACACGCTCCTCATCGTTGAC
>JBGAJT010000163.1:0-7908 GCA_044224785.1 Candidatus Nanopelagicales bacterium
GGCCGAGAAGGCCGTGAAGCTGCACGGCGCGCTCAGCCGCGTCGACATGGTGTGGCTGACGGGGATCTCCAAGCCCACCGCGTCGCAGCTGCTCGCTCGGCTCGAGGAGGCCGGCCTCGTCCGATCGGTGGGCAGGTCAAGCGGCGGCCCGGGGCGGTCCGCCGTCCTGTTCGAGCTCGATCCCGCGTGCGGTCACGCCGCGGCGCTCGACGTGACCCCGCAACGGATCCAGGCCCGGGTCGCCGACATCACCGGACGGGTGGTGGGTGAGCACGTGCTCCGCAGACCGTCGCGCACCTCCGGCAGCGGGCCGGGCAACGCCCTCCTCGCGCTCGACCCCGCGCTCGCCCAGGCCGGGCTCCGCCGGCGGCAGCTGAGTGCCGTCGTCATCGCGGCGACCGGTTCCTACGACGCAGCGGGGGACCGTCTTCGCTACGCCCGCGACCTCCGTGGTTGGAGCGACGAGGGCCTGGTGCGGACCCTGCGGCGGGAGATCGGCGTCCCGGTCTTCATCGAGAACGACGTGAACCTCGCGGCGGTCGGGGAGCGGCGAGTCGGTGCGGCGCAGGACGTCTCGGACTTCTTCCTCTTCTGGGCGGGCGACGGGATCGGCGGGGCGCTCCTGCTGGACGACCGTCTGCGGCGCGGTGCCACCGGAGGCGCGGGCGAGATCGCGTTCCTGCAGACCCCCGGGGCCGACCCGGTCCACCGCCCGCAGCGCAGCGGTTCCGGCGCGCTCGAGCTCTGGGCCGGTGGCGCTGCCCTCGCCGAGCTCGCGCACGAGCACGGGCTGGTCGGCCGGGACGCGGTTGCGCTGGTGACCGCTGCGGTCGCCGCGGGCGACGACGGGGCGGCCTTCCTGGACGGCCTCGCCCTGCGCTACGCCCAGGGCCTCTGCTCGGTGATCGCCGTCCTCGACCCCGGGGCCGTGGTCCTGGCCGGGCCGGTCATCGACGCCGGGGGCGAGCCGCTGCGTGCCCGCATCGGGCACCACCTCGACACGATGGCCGTCACGAGCCCCCGGCTGCTCCGAGGCAGCGTGGGCGGGGACCCCGTGCTGGTCGGCGCCATGTGCACGGCGCTCGACCATGCGCGCGCGACCGTGTTCGGTGCTGCGTGAAGGTCACCGTGGTGGGCGGTGGTTCCACCTACACCCCCGAGCTGGCCGACGGCATCGGTCGCCTCGGCCACCTGCTCCCGGTGACCGAGCTGGTGCTCGTGGACCCGGACCTGCACCGGCTGGAGGTCGTCGGAGGCGTCTGCCGTCGCATCCTGGCCGCGCACGGGAGCAGCACCATCGTCCGGACCACCGACGACCTCGAGGACGGGGCGGCGGGTGCGGCGGCGGTCCTCCTGCAGATCCGGGTCGGCGGCCAGGGGGCCCGCGACCGCGACGAGACCTGGCCGATGAGCTGCGGTTGCGTGGGCCAGGAGACCACGGGTGCCGGCGGGCTCGCGAAGGCGCTGCGCACGGTCCCCGTCATCACCGCGATCGCGGAGCGCGTGCGGTCGGTGGCACCCGACGCCTGGTTGGTGAACTTCACGAACCCGGTCGGCATCGTCACCCGAGCGCTGCTCGACGACGGCCACCGGGTGATCGGGCTGTGCAACGTCGCCATCGGCCTCCAGCGACTGCTCGCCTCGCAGCTGGGCGTGGAGCCGGCGCGGGTCGAGCTCACCCACGTCGGCCTCAACCACTTGTCGTGGGAGCTCGACGTCACGCTCCTCTCCCCGGACGGGACCGGGCGCACGTCGGTCCTCGACCGGGCCATCGCCGAGTTCGGTCCGGCGCTGGAGGAGGAGCTGGAGCTGCCGTCGGACCTCCTGCGCGAGCTCGGCGTGCTGCCGTCGTACTACCTGCGCTACTTCTACGAGCACGACAACGTCGTCCGCGAGAACCTCGACCTCCCCACCCGGGCGCACGAGGTCTCGCTGCTCGAGGCGCGGCTGCTCGCGCTCTACGCCGATCCCGCGCTCGACCACAAGCCCGCGCTGCTGGCCGAGCGCGGTGGCGCCTACTACTCCGAGGCTGCCGTCGACCTGCTGGCCGCCCTGCTCGGCCGTGGCGGTGCGACGGCCTCGCAGGTCGTCAACGTGCGCAACGCCGGCACGCTGCCGTTCCTGCCCGACGACGCGGTCATCGAGACGCGCGCGCACGTGTCGACGTCCGGCGCCGTCCCGCTCCCCGTGCCCGCCGTACCGCCGCTCTACTCCGGCCTGATCGCCCACGTGAGCGCCTACGAGGCGCTCGCCCTCGATGCGGCCCGCCACGGCGGCCGCCATCGGGTGTTCGCGGCGCTGCTCGGCCACCCGCTCGTCGGCCAGGCGGACGACGCGAGCGCGCTGGCGGACCTGCTGATGGAGAACAACCGCGACTGGCTGCCGTGGATCGGCTCGTCATGACGCGACCGTGGGCGCTGCTCGCCGTCGACGGCGGCAACAGCAAGACCGACGTCGTCGTTCTCGGGACCGACGGAGAGGTCCTTGCCGCCCGACGCGCGGGACCGTTCCACCCGCACCTCGTGGGCGCGACCGAGGCCGTGCGCTCGCTGGCGCCGATCGTCGACTCGGCACTGCTGGACGCCGACCGGCCGCGGGTGCTCGAGGTGAGCGCCTACATGGCCAACGCGGACCTCCCGGAGGAGACCGAGGCGATCGAGGCCGCCTTCGTGCGCCACGGCTGGGGCGAGCACGTGACGGTCGACAACGACACCGTGGCCCTGCTGCGGACCGGCACCGACCGGGGATCCGGCGTCGCCGTCGTCTGCGGCGCGGGCATCAACTGCGTCGGGGTCGGCCCCGACGGCCGGATCGTCCGGTTCCCCGCGCTCGGTCGGATCACCGGGGACTGGGGCGGCGGCCTCGGTCTGGCCGAGGAGGCGATGTGGTGGGCGGTCCGTGCCGAGGACGGCCGGGGCCCCGCGACGACCCTCGCCCCGCGGATCGCGGCGTTCTTCGGCGGCGCCACGGCCACCGACGTGGCCGCGATGTTCCATCTCAAGCGCCTGGACCCGGTGCGGCTCAACGAGGTCGTCACGCTGCTGTTCGACGTCGCGGCTGACGGCGACGAGGTCGCCGCCAGGATCGTGAGACAGCAGGCCGACGAGATCGTCGCGCTCGTGATGTCGACCCTGCGACGCCTCGACCTCGTCGGGGCCGACGTCGACATCGTGCTCGGCGGGGGGATCCTCGCCTCCGACGACCCGCTGCTCATGGTGCCGATCACGGAGGCGCTGCGCTCCGCCGCGCCGCACTCCCACCTGCTGCTCCTGCGCGACGACCCGCCCGTGGTGGGTGCCGCGCTGATGGGCCTCGAACGGGTCTGGGCGCTCCACCCCGAGCTCGCGCCGATCGATCGCGCGTCGCTGCTGGACCGCGCCCGGCGACGGATCCGCGACGCACGCAACCACGAGCAGTCCACCGATGCCGCCACGGCGGCAGTCTGGGGTTCAGGATCATGACCACACAGGCAGCGCTCCGGTTCGGTCTCGTCGGCACGGGCTACTGGGCGAGCGAGACGCACGCCGCCGGCATCGCCGACGCGGCCGGTGCCGACCTCGCGGCGGTCTGGGGGCGCAACGCCGCTGCCGCCGACGAGCTGGCCTCGCGGCACGGCGCCGTCGCCTGCACGGACTTCGACGAGTTCCTCACCCACGTCGACGCCGTCTCGTTCGCCGTACCGCCGTACGTGCAGGCGCCGTTGGCCCTGCGCGCCGCCGAGGCCGGCAAGCACCTGCTCCTCGAGAAGCCGATCGCGCTGGACGAAGCCGACGGCGACCGTCTGGTCACCGCGGTCGCCGACAGCGGCGTCGCCGCCCTGGTGTTCTTCACCCACCTGTTCTCGCCGCCGGTCCTGGCGTGGTTCGACGACGTCGCCGACGGGTCGTGGCTCGGGGGCGAGGCGCTGTGGCTGGGCTCGGCCCTGACCGACGACAACCCGTTCAACACCCCGTGGCGGCACGAGTACGGCGGTCTCTGGGACGTCGGCCCGCACGCGCTGGTCGACCTCATGCGCACCCTCGGACCGGTGGTGCGCCTGGTGGCCGAGCCGGGCGGGACGCACACCACCCACCTCGTGATCCACCACGAGAGCGGCGCGACCAGCACCGCAACGCTCACCCTGTCGGCGCCGGACGCCGCCGACGGCTTCACCATGATGCTGTGGGGCCCTCGCGGTCGCACGCAGCTGCCCATCGACGACGTCGACTCCCGTACGGCCCTGACCGTCGCGGTGCAGGAGCTCGTGCGGCTCGTGGCGAGCGGCGATCGGACCCACCCCGCCGACCTGCACACGGGTCGCACGGTGCTCCGGCTGCTGGCGGACGCGCAGCGGCAGGTCGACGGGAGCGTGTCGTCGTGAAGTCGCTCGACATCGTGTTCCCCGAGGCTCGCACCGTCGCTCTGGTCGAGTCCGACGTCCTCGAGCCGGGCGAGGGCGAGGTGCGGTGCCGCGCACGCACGTCGCTCGTCAGCACGGGGACCGAGAGCTTCTGCCTCGACGGCGTGTTCGACCCGGGCACGTTCTGGGAGGAGTGGGTGGAGTACCCGTTCGCTCCCGGCTACAGCATGGTGTCCGACGTCGTCGACGTGGGTCCGGGCGTGACGCACCTGACCACGGGCGACCGGGTGGCCACGAGCACCCCGCACAGCAGCGTCTTCGTGGTCCCCGCGACGGAGTGCCTCCGGGTGCCCGACGGCGTCACCGACGACCAGGCCTGCTGGACCTCGCTCGCGTGCACCACCCAGCTCGGGGTGCGCCGGGTCGGCCTCGAGCTCGGCGAGAGCGTGGCGGTCGTCGGCCTCGGCGCGCTCGGCCAGCTCGTCGTGCGCTACCTGGCGCTCAGCGGCGCGCGTCGCATCGTGGCGATCGACACGACGAGATCCCGGCTCGACCTGGCGGTCGCCGGGGGTGCCACGCACCCGATCGAGGCCGACGCCACCGCCGCGCTCGACATCGTCCGGGAGATCACCGACGGGCGGATGCTCGATGCCGCCTTCGACATCACCGGGCACCCCGCCGTCCTCGCGCCCACCACCAGGCTCGTGCACGCGCTCGGCCGCGTCGTGCTCCTCGGTGACACCCCGACGCCCAGCCGCCAGTCCCTCGGTCCTCGGATCGTGGCGGACTCGGTGTCCATCCTCGGCGTGCACGCGTCGTCGGCGCCCGAGGTCGCGACCTGGCGCGACCCCTGGTCCCAGGCCGCCATGGCCGACCTGTTCTTCCACCTCGTGGAGTCCGGTCGCATGGACCTGGACGCGCTCACGACCCACCGGTACACGCCGGACCGCGCGGCGGAGGTCTACGACGACCTGCGTCGCGACAGGTCCGGGTTCCTGGGTGTCTTCCTCGACTGGGACCGGGTAGCGCGATGACCGCGCCGAACCTGCGGTGGGGCGTGCTCGGGACCGCCGGCATCAACCACGACACGGTGCCGGCCATCATGGCCGCCGACGGCTGCGAGGTCCTGGCCATCGCCAGCCGCACCCAGGAGCGAGCCCGGTCGGAGGCGGAGGCGCTCGGCATCGCGCGGCCGTACGCCTCGTACTCCGCCCTGCTCTCGGACCCCGAGGTCGACGCGGTCTACCTCTCGCTGCCCAACTTCCTGCACCGCGAGTGGGTCCTCGCCGCCGTCGCGGCCGGCAAGCACGTGCTGTGCGAGAAGCCGATGGCGATCACGGCGAGCGACGCACGCGAGATGGTGGACGCGGCGCGGGCCGCCGGCGTCCTGCTCGCCGAGGCGTTCATGTACGAGCACCACCCGCGCTACGACCGGCTCCACGAGATCGTGCGATCCGGCGAGATCGGGGCCGTGCGCAGCATCAGCGGGACGTTCACGTTCGACGCCAGCGACGAGATGGGGCTGACCGCGTTCGCCGGGCACCCGGGGAGCGGCGCGGTCTACGACGTCGGATGCTACGTCGTGCACGCGGCCCGTCGGCTCCTCGGCACCGAGCCGCTGGCGGTCACGGCGTACGCGCAGGTGTCCGAGCCGCACGGGGGCATCGACATGATGACCAGCGCGCTCGTCGAGTTCCCAGGCGACGTCGCTCTCCTGCTGCAGTGCGGCATGTGGACCGGCGACGAGGACTCGCTGCACGTGCTCGGCTCCGCCGGTCGCATCGACGTGCCGAGCGCCTTCTTCTGCGCGGAGGCGGACGGTCGCTTCACCGTGCACGTCGGGGACGTCGAGCGCACCGAGACCGTGCCCGACGCCACGCACTACGTCGTGCAGGCGGAGCGGTTCGCCGCGGCCGTGCGCGAGGGGACCCCGCTGCGCTACCCGGACGACGACCCGGTCCTCGGAGCGGCCGTCCTGGAGGCCCTGACGCGCTCGTGGCAGACCCACGAGCGCGTGCTGATCGACACGACGGCTGCGGGTCCGAGATGACGTCTCGGTCACAAGGTCTCGCAAGTCTGCGGCGAGCATTGACAGTGACATCGACGGGCGATGTACTCGCCCTGGGTGAAAGTAAGGTCAACTAACCATTGCACGGCGTCGGTCCAGGTTGTCGTCCGACAGTGAGCTGAACGAGGTGGACTATGCGGAGTGCGCGATCCTTCACCCGTGTGACGGGCGTCGTCGCCGTCGCCATCGCGGGCCTGGCGTTGACGGCCTGCGGGACCAGCAGTGACACGTCGAACGACTCGACGAGCAGCGGGCCGTTCACCATCCGGGTCGCCATGGGCTCCACCGGCGAGGCCGTCGACGGCGTGTTCACCAAGCTCAAGGCTGCCTACGAGGCCAAGTACCCCGGTCGCACCGTCGAGATCGTGATCCAGGAGAACGACACCTACGAGACCATCGGTCTCAACAACCTGCTCACCTCGCGCAACGCACCGGACGTCTACTTCGAGCGGCCGGGCACGCGGCTCGCGACGAAGGTCGACGACGGCTACGCGGCCGACATCACCGACGCGGTGAACGGCCCAGGGTTCACCGGTCGCTTCGACCCCGCTGCCTACTCCGGCATGCAGATCGACGGCAAGACCTACATGGTCCCGTGGAGCGGCGACGTCACCAACGTCTTCTGGTTCAACAAGGCGATCTTCACGGCCAACGGCCTCACTCCGCCCGCGACCTGGGACGAGTTCCTGGCGGTGTGCTCCAAGCTCAAGGCTGCGGGCATCACGCCGCTGGTGGACGGCAACAAGGACAAGTGGCCCATCGGCAGCATCGCCTCGCACCTCGCGGAGCGCTCCCTCGGCAACGACGCCTACGTCGCCGCCATCAAGGGCGAGCAGCCGATGAACTCCGCCGGGATGGTCGCCGCGTTCGACAACCTGCAGACGCTCGCGGACAACGGCTACATCAACAAGAGCGTCAACGCCCTGCCCGACGACCAGGCGACCACGCAGTTCCTGCTCGGCAAGGCCGCGATGATCGGCATCGGCAGCTGGCTCGTGAGCGACCAGATCACCCAGGCGCCCACGCTGCAGATCGGCTACTTCAACATGCCGACGCTCCCGGGCTCCGGCGACCAGAAGAGCGTCCTCGGCGTCTCGACCGGGTTCGTGGTGAACGCCAACAGCGAGCACATCAGCGCCGGGACGGACTTCCTCGCCCTGATGAGCGCGCCGGAGGCCACGAAGCTGTTCGCCGAGGCCGGGCTCACACCGATGACCGTTGACCCGTTCGCCGGCGTGAAGGCCGACCCGAACACCGTGAGCCTCGCGACGCTGCTCAGCTCGGCGCCCACGAAGGTGACGCCGGCCGACAACATCGACGTCAAGCGCGCCGACGAGTTCTACGGCGCGGCGGCCGCGGTGATCGGCGGTCTGAAGTCGCCGCAGGAGGCGCTCGACGCCGCGCAGAAGCGCGTCGAGGCGCTGCCGAAGAGCTGACGTTCCACAAGCCGACTCAGGGTCGGGGCGGCGCCCGGTCGCCCGACCCACCCAGTGCACCCAGA
>JBGAJT010000164.1:0-5129 GCA_044224785.1 Candidatus Nanopelagicales bacterium
GACGCCGCGTGGCCCGCAGCACGAGCACGCAGCAGACGAACGCGACGAGCGTCAGCGGCGCGAACGCCGCGCGCTCCACGGCACTCGGCGTCGCGAGGTTGAGCAGGACGCCGAGCCCGGTGTAGATCGTCGTCGCCCAGGCGAGGAACGCGATCAGCCGGCGCGGCAGCGACGCGAACGGGCCGCTGCCTGCGCGCGCCAGGATCGACAGCGCCATCACGACGAGCAGCACGCACGACACCCCGGCGACGACGCGAGCCCCCGTCGGCAGCACGCCCGCGTTCGCACCGCCCTGGGTCCAGGAGCCCCAGGGCATCCCGACGACGAGCAGCACCTGGAAGACGGCGACGCCGAGCAGGACGACGGCGGCGATGCGGGCGGGCAGCAGTCCGGGCATGAGCGCAACCTCCCACAGGTGCCGCCCCGACGACGACGGCGCCGTCCCCGAGGGGGCGGCGCCGTCGTCGTACGAGCGGTGCGTCAGAGGCGGAACGCCGCCGAGATACCGGCGGCCCAGCCGCGGTCGGCCACCGTGACGATCCGGTACGCCGCCTTGGGCAGAGCACGACGACCGAAGTTGTACGTGCTCAGGTAGCTGCCCTTCTTCACCAGCACGGCTGTGGTGACGGTCCGCCAGCCGCGCGAGGTGAGGCGCTGCATCACGGCCGTGCCGCCGGCGCGGGTCGCCGTGCCGTACAGCGTGGTGTAGCGGCCGCTGACGGACTTCCGTGCCGAGACGGCCGGCGTCACCTTGACCTGGCGCGTGATCGGCGCCGCGGGCTCGGTGAAGAAGTCACCGGGGAACGTCCAGCGGAACCAGGTGTTCTTGAGCAGGTACGTGCGGCCGGGGAGCTGCGCCCAGCCGTTGTACCAGCGGCTGCCGATCGCGAAGACGTTGGCGCCGCTCGTGCTGCCGATGGGCGCGTACGTCGTCATGCCGTCGAAGTAGTACGACAGCAGGCCGCGGTCGGTCTCGGCGGCCGAGCCCGCGACGAAGGCGCCGCCGAGCGGGTCGGTCTCGTAGAGGTTGTAGCTCGAGTACGCCGCGCGCTTCTTGTACGCGACCAGCGAGGCCGACGTCGCGAAGTACGGGTGCGCCACAGCCTTGTTCTGCACGGGGATCAGCTCCGGCGGCGTGTTCGCCACGGGCACGTAGCTGTACGTCGACGCGCCGTCGGCCCGCGTGGTGCCGGTCTCGGCCGCCGCGATGGCCGCGACGTCGGTGGCGTCGACGTTGTACAGCGTCGTCGAGTTCCAGGTCGTCCCGGTGTAGGCGTCCTTCCAGGCCCAGAAGGTGCCTGCGTTCGGACGGACGTCGTACAGGTCCTGCAAGGCAGCGACCTCGGTCGGCGAACCGGCGGCGGTGCCCGCGGGGGTCGCCTCCGGCGGGGTGACCAGCGTGACGTTGTGGATCACGGCCGGGGTCACGGACGAGTCGACCTGCGAGTAGAGCAGCGTCGTGTCGTCGAGGTAGACGAAGGTGCTCGGCTTGGGCATCGCTGCGGCGCTCGAGCTGGCCACCTGGACCGAGCCCGGCTTGGTCGCCGCGGTGCTCATGAACGCGGAGCGCACGCGGTTGGTGCTGCCGTTGGTGAAGAGCACCGAGGCGTTCGCGCCGTTCGGGGAGACGGCCAGGGAGAGGACGTTCTCCGTCGGGTCGCCGGCGGCGTCGACCGCGCGCGCGAACTGACCGGTGGAGACGACCGACGCGGTACCAGCGATGGTGGCCGGGTCGGTGTAGTCGGCGGCGAACTTGTAGACCTGGTCGTCGGCGTACCACCAGACCGTGGTGCCGTCGCGCGAGACGACCGGGTTCGCCTCGCAGAAGGTGCTCAGCGACCGGGCGGAGGTCGTGGCGCCGTCGGAGTGGACGAGCACGAGCGCGTAGGTGCGGTCGTAGTTGTTGGCGTTCGCGGCGCCGGAGGCCATGCACGCGGCCCACGTGCGGCCGCTGTCGGAGGCGTCGTAGCCGTAGACCTGGTATCCGGCCGGGGTGATCGCGGCGACGGAGCCCGAGGCGGCCGGGTTGTTCGACGACAGCGCGACGTCGGAGCCGACGGTCGAGCGGTAGGCGAAGTGGGCCGGCGAGGCCGGGATCGCGGCCTGCGCGGCCACGGTCGGCAGCAGCGCGACGGCGAGGGCGCCGACGGCCGCGATGGCCCCGGTGCGCGACACGCGTGCCCAGGTGCTCGTGCTCATGGGTCTCCCCGTTCCCCCGGTGATCGGGACGGTCGTGGTAGGCGGGCCGTCGTCAAGGACGGTCCGCGCGTAGCAGTGTGCCACGGGAAATCGGACGAATCGGAATCCGGAGAAGATCCGTGACCCGGTCGAGCGTGCGGGAGCGCGGGCATCACCGCAGATCAGGGGGCTGCGCAGGCCTCGGAGGTGGCAGGCGTCACCCCCGACCGGCGAGAGGCCCCGGTGCCCGCACCGTCCGGGTTACGGTCGCCCGCATGGGTCCGCGCAGCGTCCTGCACCCCGAGGGGTTCCACGGCCAGGGGGTCACCTCGGCGTACTTCGAGGGCTGGTACGTCAAGCTCGTGAGCGCCGACCGCAGCGCGCGCTGGGCGGTGATCCCCGGGGTGTTCCTGGGCACCGACGGCGGCGACGAGGCGTTCGTGCAGGTGCTCGACGGCGTGACCGGGCGCTCCTGGTACCACCGCTACGACGTCGCCGAGTTCGGCGCCGAGCCCGACTGCTTCGAGGTGCGGGTCGGCCCGAACCGGTTCAGCGACCGCGGCGTCGTCCTCGACCTGCCGAGCCTGCGCGGCGAGGTGCGGTTCACGACCCCGCTCGACCCCTGGCCGGTCACGCTGCGCTCGCCCGGCGTCATGGGCTGGTACGCGTGGGTGCCGAAGATGGAGTGCAAGCACGGCGTGGTGTCGCTCGGGCACGACCTGGCCGGCCGGCTCGAGCACGACGGCGTCGCCGCCTCGTTCGACGGCGGCCGCGGCTACCTCGAGAAGGACTGGGGCGCCGCCTTCCCCGCCGGCTATGTCTGGACGCAGACCAACCACTTCTCCGACCGGTCGACGTGCCTGTCGGCGTCCATCGCGCTGATCCCCTGGCTGCGCTCGGAGTTCCGCGGCCACATCGTCGGTCTGCAGCACCAGGGCGAGCTGCACCGGTTCGCGACGTACACGGGGGCGCGTACGACGCACCTGGCCATCACCGACGACGAGGTGCGCTGGACGCTGCGTGCGAAGAAGGGCAGCACGCTCGAGATCACGGCCGACCGGCCGCGCGGCGCGCTGCTGCACGCGCCGGTGCGCACCGAGATGCACAAGCGGGTCGAGGAGACGCTCGACGCGACGGTGCACGTCCGGCTCACGGACGGCGACGGACGCGTGCTGCTCGACGACGTCGGCCACTGCGCCGGTCTCGAGGTCCACGGCGACCTCGACCGCCTCCTCGCCACCGACTGACCGGTCGCGACGGGATCGACGGCGACAGCGGGGCCGGCCGCGGGCCTCGTGCGGCCGACCCCGCTGCGCCTCCCCCGCTACGGCCTCGTCGGGTACGGCGAGGGCAGGACGGCGCCGGGGCGCACCTGGTCGATGAGTCCGAGGACGCCGGTGCGCATCGGGCCGTAGAGGAACAGCGACAGGGCCTCCAGCGACGGAGGAGCGCCCGTCGGGAGGTAGCCCTCGGCCGCCGCGATCGTCGTCAGCCTCGCCACCAGGCTCACGACGGCGACGGACGCGCCGGGCGGTGCGACGAGGTCGAGGCGGACGTCGGCCTTGAGCAGCGGGCCGAGGGTCGGCACCGCGGAGGTCGCCGTCCAGCGCCCGCGGATCGTCGTGGTCGGACGGCCCGGCAGCATCACGTCGAGCACGAGGACGCCGCCGCGCTCGAAGGTGAGCAGCGCGCGCGGCAGGTCGCCGGGCTCGTCCGGGTAGGCCTGCGTCGCGGCAGCGCCCATCGCGACGAGGTCCGGGATCCAGCGGGTGCCCTCGAGCGCGCTCACCCGGAGCTGCGCCTGCGTGGGGGTCGGCGTCGGCGTGGGGGTCGTCGCGACGGCGCGGTCCTGCTGCGGTGCCGCGGGTGCGAGCACGCGTACGCCGACCATCGCCGCGGCGGTCACCGCCGTCACCGCCACGACCGCACCGACCACCTGGCTGCGCCGACGCCGGCGGTCGCCGAGGCTGCGCACCTCGGCCGACGACGACGTCGGTCGCGGCGCGGGCGGCGCCGCGGTCTCGAGCAGCTCACGTACCGAGGACATCGCCGACCTCCTTCACGCTGAACGGGGCGGACGCCGGAGCCCGCGGCGCCGGGACGGGACCGGCCGCGGGCGGCGGGTCCGGCTCGTCGCGCAGCAGGTCGGCGAGAGCGGCGCGGCCGCGCGAGAGCCGCGACTTCACGGTGCCGCGCGGGATCCGCAACGTGGCGGCGATCTCCTCGACGCTCAGGTCGCAGAGCTCGTGCAGCACGAGGACGGCGCGGTGCTCGTAGGACAGGTCGGCCAGGGCACGGCGTACGGCGACGACCTCCGCCGACGCGACCGGCGCCACGGTGCCCGACGACGCGAGCACCGGAGCGGCGCGGCGCGCGGTGACCAGCCGGCGCCACACGGAGACGCACTGGCGGTAGGCGACCGTGCGCACCCAGCCCTCGGGGTCCTCGTACGCCGACACGCGGTCCCACCGCTGCCAGGCGCGGACATAGGCCTCCTGCAGCGCGTCCTGCGCCTGCTCGCCGTCGAGGGTCATGAGGGTCAGCTGGCGCACCAGCCGCGGGTAGGTCGTCGCGTAGAACGTGTCGAACTCGAGCTCTGCTCGCACTGCGCACCCCCTCCGCTCGCTCCCGGGCTCTGCTTGCTCCCGGGCCAGACACGCGCGAACGGCCAGCGCGGTTCCCTTGCGGACGCCACGAGTGTGCGCCCGCGATCGCTGGCGGAACAGAGCACGGCGTACGACGGTTGAGCCAGGAACCCGACCGCCCCCTGGAGGACCCCATGACCGTGCGCGACGCCTCGACCCGTTGGACCGGAGACCTGCAGAGCGGCAGCGGCATCACCACGCTGGACTCGAGCGGGACCGCGCAGTTCGCGGTGACGTTCCCGCAGCGCATCGGCGAGCCGGAAGGGACGACGAGCCCCGAGGAGCTCATCGCGGCCGCGCACTCGG
>JBGAJT010000164.1:5139-7858 GCA_044224785.1 Candidatus Nanopelagicales bacterium
GGCCGCGCGGGCACGCCGCCGACCTCGCTCACCGTCAGCGCCGAGGTCGAGATCGACCGGGTCGACGGCGGCCTGCAGATCACCGCGGTGCGCCTCACCGTCGACGGCGTCGTGCCGGCCATGAACCAGGCCGAGTTCGCCGCGGCCGCCGCGGAGGCCAAGGTGGGCTGCCCGGTCAGCAAGGCCCTCGCCGGCGTCCCGTCGATCACCGTCGAGGCGACACTGCTCCCCGCCTGACCCGACCGCTCCGCCGTCCCGGCTCCCCCCGGTCGTCTGCGGCGTCACTGCCCGAATGCCCGGGGTGTGCGCCGGAAACCCCGCCTTGCGGCAGTGACGTCGCGGCGACCGCGACGTGGCGCAGCGTCTCCGGCGTCGCCCAGGTGCCCGAGACCGGCAGGCCCAGCCCGACGCGCACGCCTAGCGCTCGTCCTCGTCCAGCTGCTTGCCGCCGAAGAACATGAGCGGGTCGGAGAGCAGCTCGATGCCGATGCCGTCGGGGTCGCGCAGGTACATCGACTCGGGGATGCCGCGCTGCGGGCCGTCGTAGGGGACGCCGGCGGCGTCGAGCGTGGCACGCAGCTCGTCCCAGCGGTCCTGCGGCACCGAGATCGCGATGTGCTGGACACCGCCGAGCGCCTCGATGCCCGGCTCGAGGCCGAGCCCCGGGAAGTCGAAGAAGCCGAGCAGCGTGGAGTTGCCGACGTCGAAGAACAGGTGCGCCGAACCCGGGTAGTCGCGGTTCTCGACCAGCTCGACGAGCGGGAAGCCGAGCAGCCCCTGGTAGAACTCGATGGTCGTCTCGACGTCGCCGCAGATGAGCGCGGCGTGGTGGATGCCGCGTCCGGGCGAGGCCGGACGCTGCGACGCCGGCCGCAGGTAGCGGTCGCGCAGCTCGTGGCGGCGGGCGCGGATGGCGACGAGCTCCTCGTCGGTGGGCGGCATCGGCGTGCTCCTCGGGTCGCTCGGTGATCGTTCGCCGTCCGCCGTCGCTCGATCCCGGCCTCGGCGTATCCCGCGTCGCTGGCTGCGGTCGTTCGACCCTAGCCACGCGGTGCGGAACAATGGTCGACGCAGGATAGTTGACTCTTGAACTACTGCGCTCGAGAACCGACCCGGAGGCTGCTGTGCCCGCTGTGACCGTCGACGACATCACCGTCCTGCCGCGCGTGAAGCGGCCCGATCCCGGGCTGGTGCAGGCGCGCCCGGTCGTCTCGGTGACGACGGCGCCGGCGGGCCACGAGGGCGAGGGCTTCCCGGTGCGCCGGGCGTTCGCCGGCGTCGACGCCGCGGCGATCGACCCGTTCATCATGATGGATCAGATGGGCGAGGTGGAGTACGCGCCCTACGAGCCGCGCGGCACCGACTGGCACCCGCACCGCGGCTTCGAGACCGTCACCTACATCATCGACGGCACCTTCATCCACCAGGACACCCACGGTGGCGGCGGCACGATCAGCAACGGCGACACCCAGTGGATGACGGCCGGCAGCGGCCTGCTCCACATCGAGACGCCGCCGGAGTCGCTCGTGGTCTCGGGTGGTCTGTTCCACGGCCTGCAGCTGTGGGTGAACCTGCCGCGCACGTCGAAGATGGAGCCGCCGCGCTACCAGGACCTGCGCGCCTCCGACGTAGCCCTGCTGTCGTCCGACGACGGCGGTGCGCTGCTGCGCGTCATCGCCGGCGAGCTCGGCGGGCACGCCGGCCCGGGCTCGACGCACACGCCGATCACGATGGTGCACGCGACCGTGTCGCCCGGTGCCTCGATGACGATCCCGTGGCGCCGCGACTTCAACGCGCTCGCCTACGTGATGGCCGGCAGCGGCACCGTCGGCGAGGAGAAGCGGCCGATCCGCACCGGCCAGCTCGCGGTGCTCGGCAACGGCGGCTCGCTCACCATCGCGGCCGACGCGACGCAGGAGGCGCGCCACCCCGCCCTCGAGGTCGTCCTCCTGGGCGGGGCCCCGATCCGCGAGCCGATCGCGTGGTACGGCCCGTTCGTCATGAACACCCAGCGCGAGCTGATGGAGGCCGTCGACGACTTCCAGAAGGGCCGCCTCGGCGTCGTCCCCCCGGACGCCATCCGCCCCTACCGCGGCTGACCCCCGATACCGCGGTCGATGTGCCCCAACCTGCACTAGGCGGGTGTACGGCTCCCCACGTCATCCACAGGCGGCGACGCGCCGGGCCCCGCCCTGCGACCCGGTGCGGCACCGTCGGCTGATGCCTCGACGATCCCTCCGCCAGCTCGACCTCGACGCCATCGCCGACAGCCAGCGCGGGCTGGTGACAGCCGCCCAGCTTCGGGCCATCGGATACGCCGACTCCACCGCGTCACGGCGTGTGGCGGGCGGCATGTGGACACGGCTGCTACCTGGTGTGCACCTGGTCTCGGGCGGACGCCCCGATACGGGCCAGCGCACTCTCGCCACCCTCCTCTACGCCGGCGACGATGCGCTGGTGACCGGAGCGACGGCCCTCACGGTCCGCCGCTTCCGATCCTCAGCGCTCCCCGACGAGGAGTTCGCGGCCGCCGTGGCCCCGGTCCACGTCCTCGTCCCGCACGACCGACGGCGTCTGTCGACGGGCTTCGCGCGGATCGAGAGGACTCGACGGATGCCCTCGCCAGAACGCGTCGACGGGTTCCCGGTGGTCCCGCTGGTGCGAGCAATCGCCGACGCCGCACGGCGGTTCCGGAGCGGGCACGACGTCGCAACCCTGG
>JBGAJT010000165.1:0-7828 GCA_044224785.1 Candidatus Nanopelagicales bacterium
CTCGCCGACGTCGAGTGCCAATGATGCCAAATCAGCGCCGTCGCGGCCAACCCGCAGGTCAGGTGATCGTCTCCACGGGGGAGGGCGGGGGAGCGTCGCCCACGGCACGGCGGTCGTCGAGGTGGCGGCGTACGGCGACGACCGTGGGCGCGAGGACGCCGACGATCACCAGGACGCCGCCGACGAGGTCGCCGACCTCGGGCCGCTCGCCGAGCAGGATCCCGGCCGACAGGAAGCCGGCGACCGGCACGAGCATGGAGAACGGCGCGACGCTCGAGGACGGGTTGCGCGACATCAGGAGCGACCACAGCGACGTGCCGATCACGGTGCTGATGAGGACGGTGTAGGCCAGCCCCACCCAGGCCGGCAGCGCCGCGGCCGTGAACGACGTCGACAGCGAGCTCTCGATGCGCGCCGGACCCTCGACGACGAGCGACAGCAGCAGCAGCGGCACCGGCGGGATGACGGTCATCCACATCATGAACGCGAACGGCTGCGACGGCCGCGCCTCGCGCGCGCCGATGTTGCCGATCGCCCAGCCCATCGCGCCGGCCAGCACCAGCAGCACCGGGACCAGCTGCGCCTGCAGCCCGCGCGTCACCGCGATGACGGTGAAGCCGGTGACGGCGATGGCGATGCCCGTGAGCCGCACGGCGCCGGGGCGCTCCTTCAGGAAGAGCGCGGCGAGCAGGACGGTGAACGGCGCCGAGGCCTGCAGCACCAGCGATGCGAGACCCGCCGGCATCCCGGCGGCCATGCCGGCGTAGAGGAAGACGAACTGCAGGATCCCGAACCCGACGCCGTAGAGCACCAGCCAGCGCACCGGCACCTGCGGGCGCTTGACGAACAGCAGCGCCGGCACCGCGAGGAGCGCGAAGCGCAGCGAGGCGAGGAAGAAGGGCGGGAACTGCTCGAGCGACGCGTGGATCGCCACGAAGTTCACGCCCCAGAGGACGGCGACCACGCAGGCGAGGGCGGTGTCGCGTCGTGACATGCCGGTCATCGTCACCTGTCGACGACGAGCGCGTCCAACGACATGCGCGGACGGCGCGGCGCGGACGTCCGCCGAGGGTTCACCCGCCCGCAACACGCTCTGAACAGTCCGGTGACGTCGGCGGCGCACGGTGGAGGCGTCCCTGCCGGACGGTCCCGCGCAGCCGCGCGGGGCCTGAGCCACGAGAGGAGGACGGCATGACGAACTACCCGACCGGGGTGCTCGAGGGCCTCTCCCGCGAGCAGCTCGCCGACTACTACGCGACCTGGGAACGCTTGCGCGACAACGCGTTCAGCGAATCCGAGAAGCACGAGATCGACGAGATCTTCTCGCGCGTGGCGTGATCGCCGCCGCACCGACGGGCCCCTGCCGACACCGGCGGGGGCCCGTTCGTCGCGCGGGTCGGGCGGCTGCAGGTAAGGGTCGCCTCTGTGACGGACCAGATACCAGTCAGATATTGAAAGCCGAACTAATCGGAGTAGGTTCGTTCGTGTCAGAACAGAACACCGGAACCACGAAAGACCAAGGGGCTCATCATGAAGCGCAGGACTCTCGACTACACGCTCGCCACCATCGGCGCGGTCATGGCCGTCGTGCTCGGCATCGGCGGGGCGCTGCTGCTCTACGCCGCGAACTTCACCAACACCACGATCAGCGACCAGCTCTCCGCCCAGCACATCGCCTTCCCGCCGGCCTCCGCCCTCCCGGTCGCCGAGTACGGCGAGACCGTGAACGGCTTCGCCGGGCAGGACGTCACCACCGGCGCCCAGGCCAAGGCCTACAGCGACATGATCGCCGTCCACCTGAGCAAGGTCGCCGACGGCAAGACCTACTCCCAGGTCTCCGAGGAGTGGATCGCGTCGAACCAGGACCCGACCAAGCGCGACCCGGCCCTCGGCGCCCAGCGCCAGACCCTGTTCATGGGTGAGACGCTCCGCGGCCTGCTCCTCAACGTGTACGCCTTCTCGATCTTCGGCGCGATCGCCTTCCTCGCCGGCTGGGTCGCCCTCGCGGCCGCCGTCGTGATGACCGTCCTCGCGATCGTCGGCTTCGTCCACGGCCACAAGGTCAGCAAGGACGTCCTCGTCGGAGCCCCGGAGCGGGAGACGGTCACCGTCTGACCCCTCCCCTCCACGACGGGACGACGACGGCCCCGGTGCTCCAGGCACCGGGGCCGTCGCACGTCCGTCCCCTAGGGTCGTGGCCATGCGGGAGCGTGCACAGTGACGGCCGGGACCGTCGAGGCGGTCGGCCTCGGGAAGTCCTACGGCTCGACCCGGGCGGTCGACGAGCTCAGCTTCGTGCTGCAGCCCGGCGTCGTCACCGGGTTCCTCGGCCCCAACGGCTCGGGCAAGTCGACGACGATGCGGCTGATGCTCGGGCTCGACCGCGGCGACGGCTCGACCCTGTGGGACGGGAAGCCGCTCGTCGACCACGAGCACGTCACACGTGTCGTCGGCGCGCACCTCGACGCGAAGTTCTTCCACCCGTCGCGCAGCGCCCGCAACCACTTGCGGATGCTGGCGACCGAGGCCTCGATCCCCGCCTCGCGCATCGACGAGGTGATCCGGCTCGTCGGTCTCGAGGGTGTCGCGAAGAAGCGTCCCGGCGGCTACTCGCTCGGCATGGGGCAGCGGCTCGGCCTCGCCGGCGCGATCCTCGCCCAGCCGAAGGTGCTGCTGCTCGACGAGCCGGCCAACGGCCTCGACCCGCAGTCGATCCAGTGGCTGCGCGACTTCCTGCGGCACTACGCCTCGCTGGGCAACGTCGTCTTCGTCTCGAGCCACCTGCTCTCCGAGATGCAGCTGATGGCCGACCAGCTCGTCGTCATCGCGGCCGGCCGGATGGTCGCCGACGAGAGCCTCGACGCGTTCGTCTCGCGCAGCACGCGCAACGACGTGCTCGTCCGCAGCACCGACCGCGACGCGCTGCTCAGCGCCCTCGCGGCAGAGGGCCTCGTCGCGGTGGCCGAGGGCGACGACGGCCTCGCCGTCACCACTCCTGACACCGATCGCGTGGGCGACGTCGCGTTCCGCGCCGGCGTCGGCATCCGCGAGCTCACCCGGCGCACGGCGAGCCTCGAGGAGGCGTTCCTCGAGCTCACGAGCGGGTCGCAGCAGTTCGCCGTCGGGACCGACGGCAGCGGCAGCGCCGAGATGCCGGGCGGTGCCGCATGATCGCCGCGCTGCGCTACGAGTGGGTGCGTGTCAGCACGGTCCGCTCCACCCGCGTCGCTGTGATCCTCTGCTTCCTGTCCGTCGGGCTCATCGCCTGGGCGGCCTCGGCCCCGACCTACACCGAGTTCGACCAGAACGGACCGGTCGGCGACCCGACCGTGGAGTGGTGGGGCGCGTTCTCGCAGCCGACGCTCCTGACCGCGATCTTCGCCTCGGTCGTCGTGTCGCAGAACATCGGGCAGGAGTACCGCTTCGGGCTGATCCGCCTGACCCTCACGGCGTTCCCGCAGCGACCGCGGATCCTCACCGCCAAGCTCGTGTCCGTCGTGGCCACCGGCCTGGTGTTCGCCGCGGTGTCCTACGCCGCGAGCTGGATCGGCGTCACGCTGCGCGGCTACCCGACCCCGCCGTCCGTGGCCGCGCCGGGCGACCCGGCGCTGCTGCTGCGCGGCGCGGTGTTCCTGGTGCTGTGGTCGCTGAGCGCCTGGGCGCTGGCCGGCATCACCCGGCAGACCGCCATCGGCATCGCCGTCCCCGTGGTGTCGGGGCTCATCGTCGAGCAGATCCTCGGGGGAGTGCTCGCCGAGAAGGCGCCGTGGGTGCAGGACGTGCTGCCCTGGTCGAACGCGACGCGCTGGTTCTCCGAGCCGACCGTCGTGCCCGAGGGCATCGACCAGAACTTCCCGCCGGTCGGCTGGGCGGCGCTCGGCGTCTTCTCCGTGTGGGTGCTCGTGCTGGTGGTCCTCGAGATCGTGGCCTTCCTGCGCCGCGACGCCTGACGCGGTACGCCGGACCCTGATGGCTAGGCTCGCCGCGTGAGCACGGTGCGCGGCGACGAGCTCGCCGCCGTGGCCATCGGCGGCGTCGTGGGTGCGTTGGCCCGCGCGTGGATCTCCCTCACCGTCCCGCACACCGACCCGGTCGCATGGCCGTGGGCCACCTTCGTCACCAACCTGCTCGGCTGCTTCGTCCTCGGGGTGGTGCTCGACTGGGTCGACAGCCGGCACTCCGCCTGGCTCGTGCTGCACCCGCGCCGGGCGCGTCTCGCGCGACCGCTGCTGGCCAGCGGCGTCCTCGGCGGCTTCACGACGTTCTCCACCTTCTCGGTCGAGGCGGTGGGGATGGCGCGGTGGGGCAACGCGACCGGCGCCCTCGCCTACGCCGTGTCCAGCGTCGTCCTCGGCGTCGCGCTCGTGGCGCTCGGCCGAGTGCTCGGATCGGCGGTCTTCGGCTCGGCGCCCTACGACCTCGAGGAGGACGAGGAGCTGTGAGCGCTGCGACAGTCCTGCTCGTCGCCCTCGGCGCCGCCGTCGGCGCGCCGGTCCGCTTCGCCGTCGAGCGCCGCCTCGCGTCGGCGTACCCGTGGGGCACGTTCGCCGTGAACCTCGTCGGGTCTGCGATCCTCGGCGCGCTGCTCGGGCTGCTGCACGCGGAGGGCCAGGCGACGTCGTGGGTGCTCACCCTGGTCGGCGTCGGCTTCTGCGGCTCGCTCACGACGTTCGGCGGGTACGCCGCGCAGGTCCTCGACTTCGTCGTTGCGCCGCGCTCCGCCCGTCCTGCGGTGCGCCTCGGCCATGCGCTGGAGTACGCCGCGGCGTCGGTGCTGGCCTGCGTCGCCGTGGCGCTGGTGGCCTACCTCGGCGCGGTCGCGCTGTCGGGCGGCGCGGGCTGACGCGCGCTTAGGGTGTGCGCCGTGCGCACCTTCGGCAAGGTCCTGGCCGTCCTCGGCATCGTCGTGCTGCTGCTCGTCGTGACCGGCGTGACCTTCGCCGCATGGACGGTCCACCGCTCGTTCCCGCAGACGAGCGGGACGGTGACCCTGCAGGGCCTGTCCGGCAGCGTCGACGTCTACCGCAACGAGCGCGGGGTGCCCGACCTCTACGCCGACTCGCCGGCCGACCTGTTCTTCGCGCAGGGGTACGTGCACGCCCAGGACCGCTTCTGGGAGATGGACTTCCGCCGCCACATCACCGCGGGACGGCTCTCCGAGCTGTTCGGGAAGTCCCAGCTCGACACCGACACGTTCCTGCGGATCTCGGGCTGGCGGCGGGTCGCCGAGCAGGAGTACGCGCTGCTCTCGCCGAGCACGCGCCAGAACCTCGACGACTACGCGAAGGGCGTCAACGCCTACCTCGCCGACCACTCCGGTGCGGCGGTGAGCCTGGAATACGCGATCCTCGGGCTGCAGAACCCGTCGTACACGATCGAGCCCTGGACGCCGGTCGACTCGCTGGCCTGGCTCAAGGCGATGGCCTGGGACCTGCGCGGCAACATGCAGGAGGAGATCGAGCGCTCGATCGTCAGCGCGAAGGTCGGCACGGCGCGCACAGCGCAGATCTTCGCGGCGTACCCCTACAACGACCACAGCCCGATCGTCACGCAGGGCGCGGTCGTCGACGGTCGCTGGTCGCAGGACGCGAGCCCGCCGATCCCGGGGGTCGGTGCCCGCACGCCGCACGTGCCTGTCGCCGCCGACGACGTCCTCTCGCGCACGCACACCGTCCTGGGATCGCTCGACGGCGTCCTCGGGCCGAACGGCCCCGGCATCGGCTCGAACTCGTGGGTGGTCGAGGGTGCGAAGACGTCGACGGGCAAGCCGCTGCTCGCCAACGACCCGCACCTCGGGCCGTCGATGCCCAGCATCTGGTACCAGATGGGCCTGCACTGCCGCACGGTCTCGTCGTCGTGCCCCTACGACGTCGCCGGGTTCACCTTCTCCGGGCTGCCCGGCGTCGTGATCGGCCACAACCAGACGATCGGTTGGGGCTTCACCAACCTCGGCCCCGACGTCACCGACCTCTACCTCGAGAAGGTCGACGGCGGCTCCTACCAGGTCGGCGACGCGACCAAGCCGCTCACGACGCGCACCGAGGTCATCAAGGTGGCCGGCGGCGATCCCGTGACGATCACCGTGCGCTCCACCGAGCACGGCCCGCTCATCTCCGACGCGTACGACGCCGCGGCACAGGTCGGCAAGGACGCGCCGGCCGGCACCACCGCGCCGCCGCGGGGCGACGGGTACGCCGTCGCGCTGCGCTGGACCGCGCTCATGCCGGGGCGCACCGCCGACGCGATCGCGCTCATCGACACCGCGCAGTCCTGGGAGGACTTCCGCGAGGCCGCGCGGCTCTTCGAGGTGCCGGCGCAGAACCTCGTCTTCGCGTCGAAGGACGGCACGATCGCCTACCAGACCCCCGGGCGCATCCCGATCCGCCAGGGCTACGACGGGAAGTACCCGGCGCTGGGCTGGGATCCGAAGCAGACGTGGGCCGGCTACATCCCGTTCGACGCGCTGCCGTGGCTGGACAACCCCGCGGACGGGTTCGTCGTCACCGCCAACCAGGCGTCGGTCTACCGGAGCTACCCGTACTTCCTCACCGACGACTGGTCCTACGGCGCGCGCAGCCAACGCATCAACGACCTGGTGCGCCTCGCGACCTCCGGCGGTGCGCTCATGACCGCCGACCGGATGCGCGAGATCCAGCTCGACACCTGGAACGAGAACGCGTCGTTCCTCGTGCCGCGCATCACCGGGGCGAAGGTGTCGGGCAGCACGGCCGACGCGCTGTCGCTGCTCAAGGGCTGGGACTTCACTCAGCCGCGCGACTCCGCGCCCGCGGCGTACTTCAACGTCTTCTGGAAGAACCTGCTGCTCGACACGTTCGGCGACGAGCTGCCCGAGGACTACCTGCCGAGCGGCAGCGACCGCTGGTTCACCGTCGTGCGCAACCTCTGGGCCACGCCCGACGACCCGTGGTGGGACGACAAGCGCACGCCCGACAAGGTCGAGACACGCGACGACGACGTCGTGCGCGCCCTCGACGAGGCGACCGCCGAGCTGTCGGGGCTGCAGGGCAGCGACCCGTCCGGCTGGCGCTGGGGCGCGCTGCACACCCTGCTCGTGCAGAACCAGTCCTTCGGCACGTCCGGCATCTCCCTGATCGAGCGCATCTTCAACCGCGGGCCGGTGGAGACCGCCGGCGGCGACTCGATCGTCGACGCGACCGGCTGGACGCCCAAGAACGGCTACGTCGTCGACTGGGTGCCGTCGATGCGCATGGTGCTCGACCTCTCCGACCTCGACGCCTCGACGTGGGTGCACCTGACCGGCGCGAGCGGCCACGCGTACGACCCGCACTACGCCGACCAGCTCGACGCCTGGCAGAACGGGACGACCTACCCGTGGGCGTTCAGCGCCTCCGCCGTGCAGGCGGCGGCGAAGGACCACCTGGTGCTGCAGCCGTCGTGACCGCGCGCGTCGAGGTCGTGCAGCGCCTGCGCGCGGCGGGCTGCGTGTGGGCGGAGGACGAGGCCGACCTGCTGCTCGCGTCCGGCGGCGACGTCGAGGCGAAGGTCGCGCGGCGCGCGGCGGGGGAGCCGCTCGAGGTCGTGCTCGGGCACGCGACGCTCGCCGGCGTACGCGTCGAGCTCGACGCCGGCGTGTTCGTCCCGCGTCGGCGCAGCGAGCTGCTGGTGCGCCTCGCGCGCGACGGTGCCGCTGCTGCTCCCGGCGTACCGGTGGTCGTCGACCTCTGCTGCGGGTCGGGCGCGGTCGGCGTGGCCGTCGTCGACGGGCTGCCCGCTGCGGTGCTCCACGCCGCCGACGTCGACCCGGTCGCCGTCGCCTGCGCGCGCCGCAACGTCGAGCCGCTCGGCG